>NZ_BPRD01000247.1 GCF_022179745.1 Methylorubrum podarium | reverse complement strand
GGCCCGGTGCCGAACCAGGGCATCGCCCGCCACGCGCCGCACGATGGCGGAACGGTCCTGCGCGCCCAGCGCGATCAGCGTCTCCAGCTCCAAGTCCGCGCTCCGAACGAACCGGCGCTCTCCGATTACGCGAACGCGGCGAGCCAGGCCATAGGTCTTGTCGACCCATTCCCGCCGGGTGCCTTCGGGCCAGGTCGCCCGCTCCTCGATCAGGAAGCGCAGGGCGCAGGCCCTGACGCCGGGCAGGAATGCGTGGCGCGCCAGATCGGGCAGGGCCGGGTCGAGGGCGGGCCCCCGGCAGGCATGGCGCAGCAGCCGCGCCATCGGACCGGTCCGGGCGGCGAGCAGGTGGTCCGCGAGCCGCGCGCCGACATCGGGCCGCGCCATCAGGTCGGCGAGGGCGTCGCCTCCCGCGCCGCGCTCCTCCGGCCGACCCGGACCGCTGTGCCAGCGCTGCCACTCGGGCATCCGGCCGAGGAGGAAGAGAAGCGCGTCGACGGCTGCCCCGGCCTCCGTCTGCGGGAAGATGCGGGCGGCGCAATCCCGCGCCGCCGCGCGCACCGGCGGCGCCCAGTCGTTGAGGCGGTAGGCGATCGCGGCGACCTCGAAGCCCGTCCGGGCCGGTCCCGTCAGCGCTCGCAGGGCCGCCTCGCGGACATGGCCGTCGGGATGGAAGACGAAGAGGTGCCCGAGCCCGGCGTGCGCGCCGAGCCGGGCGAGATCGGCCCTGCGCTGCTCAAGCAGCGCCCCCGGACTCGACCAGCGGGCCTCCGGGGGCCGCAGCAGCTCGGTGACGGCTGCCCCCGCGACGGCGACGGAGGCCGGGGGAAGCGCGGCGAGGCCCGCGACGGCCGCATCGAGGTCGGCCCGGCGCATCGTCCCGTCCCTCAGGCCCGCGACCACCCGCTCGATCCGTCCGGCGAGGTCGGCGGGCAAGGCCGACGCACCGGCAGGCCTCACTGCTTCCCAAGTGTTGGCTCCGGTCCAGACGGGGTCGGGAGCGGGGCGGCCTGCGAGAAGCGTCCGGATCCACGTCGGCAGGCGCATTCTGGTCTCTGCCCATTCCCCATGGCCTCGATGCCAGCGTCGCACGCGAGACCTGCCGCGCGAAACCGTCTTCGTGGGCGAACCGGAGGGCCGACGCGTTCCTGCATCGCCGCCTCACCGTGGAGGATGCCGCCCGCGCCCATGCCGTCGCGCCGGAGCGGGCCGGCGGCGGAGGGCTTCGAGGTCGGGCGGCAGCGGCGGCAGCACGTCGAGCCCGAACTGCTCGGGGAGTGCGCGCAGGTCCTCCTCCGACGGCATGACGCCGTACTCCATGACGAACTCTTCCAGCTCCGCGATGAGATCCGCCGCCGGATCATCGCGGTTCGCGGGATCGTCCAAGGTGACGAGGCGGCGCATCGCGTCGCCGAGCGGCGGCACGGCCTCGTTCCGCAGGCCCAGCCGGGCGAGGAGCGCGGCGTGGAGGACGTCCCGAATCCGGTGGAGGGGGGCGCCGAGGACGATGCCGTCCGCCACGATGAGCGGCTCGCCGCTCACGCTCGCCGCCCGCCTGCGCAGGGCGTTCTCGACCGTCCAACCCGCGCCGGGCCGGGCCGCGATCATGTGCTGCCCGAGGAGGAGGCCGAGGTCGAGAGCGAGGCAGCGCCAGAGCGGCCGGAGCTGCGTCGTGCTCTCGCCGCCGACCTGTGTCGGTGCCCGTCCGGAATCGCGACGGGGCAGGGCAGGGGCGTAGCGGTCCGAGCCGGGCTCGCGGCTTCCCTCGACATGCTCCGCGAGCCAGCGGCCGGCCGCGTCCCAGGCCTCCGGATTCGGCGCCAAGACGATTCCCTCCCGTTCGAGGAGAGCTGCGGCCTGCGCCGCCCGCTCCTCTGCGACGGTGATGACACGGCCGGCGACGATCCGAGCTCGCTGCTCGGTCGCGGTCCGGTCGGGCGGTTCGTGGTTGGCGGCGTAAGGAACGTAGCCTTCGAGACGGCCGGGATAGGTCGCCTTTTCCCGCCGGAGGGAGCGATAGGTCGGCGCATCGATCGACCGCAACGAGGGAGCGAGGGCGCTCGCGAGTTGGCTCAGGAACGACAGGACGGGCCTCCGTGATCGGCGGGCGGACGACCGTCGCGGGGCGGCCAGGCTTCCGCAAGCGGATGATGGCCGAAAGGTGCGACAGGTCGCTGCCCGCCCGGCGGCGTCCGCACGCGCCGCACCTGCGCCGGGGGTATCACGCGCGCGTGTCTCGCCGGTCCCCCGATCCGGCCGCCTTCCGGCGCGCGGATGCGCCGTTTGCCCGCGGCCGCACGCCCCTCTACATGCGGGTTCAGGATTCATAGGGGACAGCCCATGTCCGGCACCACCCGCACCAGCGCCGACCTCGACCCGCGCCGCCGCCGCACGCTGTTCCGGGCGTGGCACCGCGGCATCCGCGAGATGGACCTGATCATGGGCCGCTTCGCCGATGCCGAGATCGGCGAATTGTCCGAGGAGGAACTGACGCAGTTCGAGGCGCTGATCGAGGTGCCCGACCGCGACCTGTTCCGCTGGCTCACCGGCGAGGACGCGACGCCGGAGAACTACGACACCGCCGTGTATCGCCGGCTCAAGGCGTTCCATCGGCACGACGCGCCGATTCATAGCTGAACGTTTGCCGGCCTAGGCGGCTTTCTCAGAAGCCTCCACACCCTCCCCCCTCTGCGGGGGAGGGTGCCTGCGGAGCAGGCGGGTGAGGGGCCGGCTCAGGTCTTTCCGGAAGCGGCGCTCCCCTCTCCCGACCCTCGCTCACGCGAGGGCCACCCTCCCCCGCAGAGGGGGGAGGGCTTTTTTTCGTACTACGCCGCGAGCCCGCGCTTCTTCAGCAGCGGCGCGATGCTCGGCAGCCGTCCGCGGAACGCGGTGTAGGCCTCGCGCGGGTCGCGCAGGTTGCCCGCGCCGTAGATCGTCCGGCGCAGGCGCTGCGCCGTCTCCGGGTGGAAGATGTCGCCGGTCTCGCGGAACGCGTCGAAGGCGTCGGCGTCGAGCACCTCGGACCAGAGATAGCTGTAGTAGCCGGCCGCATAGCCGTCGCCGGAGAAGATGTGCGCGAAGTGCGGCGCCCGGTGCCGCGCCGCGATCTCCGCCGGCATGGCGATGCGGCGCAGCGCATCCGCCTCGAAGGCGACGACGTCGAGCCCGTCCTCCCCGGCCGCGGAGAGGTGCAGTGTCATGTCGACGATGGCCGAGGCGGCGTACTCGACGGTGGCGAAGCCCTGGTTGAAGGTCGCCGCCGCGAGCAGGCGTTCGAGCAGCGCGTCGGGCATCGGCTCGCCGGTCCGCACGTGGCGGGCATGGGCGCGGAGCACCTCCGGCTGCTGCAGCCAGTGCTCGTAGAGCTGCGAGGGCAGTTCCACGAAGTCGCGCGAGACGGCGGTGCCGGACAGGAGCGGATAGGTCACGTCGGACAACAGCCCGTGCAGGCCGTGGCCGAATTCGTGGAACAGCGTGCGGGCGTCGTCGAAGGAGAGGAGCGTCGGCTCCCCACGCGGCGCGCGGGCGAAGTTCATGACGTTGACGATGATCGGCTTGATATCGCCGTTCAGCCGCTCCTGCGAGCGGAAGGCACTCATCCAGGCACCGGAGCGCTTCGAGGGGCGGGCGAAATAGTCGCCAAGGAACAGGCCGACCTCCGAGCCGTCGGCGTTGCGGACGAGCCAGGTCCGCACGTCCGGATGATAGCGCGGCACGTCCCGCACTTCCTCGAAGGTCAGGCCGAACAGCTTCGACGCGGTGTCGAAGGCGGCCTGGATCATGCCCTCCAGCGGCAGGTACGGCTTGATCTCGGTCTCGTCGAGGTCGTGCTCGGCGCGCCGCAGCTTCTCGGAATAGTGGCGCCAGTCATGCGCTTCGAGGGCGAAGTCGTGTCCCTCCGCCCGCACCAGGGCCTGGAGCCCTTCGCGCTCCTCCGCGGCGCGCTGGAGCGCCGGCTTCCAGACATTGCGCAGGAGTTCCATCGCCGCGTCGGGCGAGCCGGCCATGGTGTCGTCGAGCTTGAGGTGGGCGAAACTGTCGAAGCCGAGCAGACGCGCCCGTTCGGCGCGCAACCGCACGATCTCGGCGATGATCGCGCGGTTGTCGGTGGCGCCGCCGTTCTCGCCGCGCCGGGTCCAGGCAGCGTAGGCCAGCGCACGCAGGTCGCGGCGCGTGGAGAAGACGAGGAAGGGCTCGATCAGCGAGCGCGACAGGGTGATGACGTGGCTGTGCTGGCCGCCCCGCTCCCCCGCGGCTTCCGCGGCGGCATCGCGCAGGAAGGGCGGCAAGCCGGCGAGGTCGTCCTCGCCGTCGAGCGGAAGGACGAAGTCGCGCTCGTCGGCGAGCACGTTCTGGCCGAATTGCGTGCCGAGTTCGGCGAGGCGGATCGCGATCTCGGCGATGCGCGCCTTGGCCTCCGGCGCGAGGCCGGCGCCCGACCGCTGGAAGCGGAGGCGGTAGCGGTCGAGCACCCGCCGCTCTTCCGCGCCCAGTGCCTCCGCGTCGGCATCGATGGCCGAGAGGCGGGCCCAGAGCTCGGGGTTGAGGGTGATGGCGCTCGAATGCCGCGCGAGCTGCGGCGCGACCGCCCGCTCGATCGCCTGCAGTTCGGGGCTGGTGTTGCTGCCGGTCAGGTTGAAGAACACGTTGGCCACCCGGTCGAGCGCCGCGCCCGCGCGCTCCATCGCCGCCACCGTGTTGGCGAAAGTCGGGGCCGCTTCGTTCCCGGCGATCGCCGCGATCTCGGCCTCGTGCGCCTTCAGGGCGTGCGCGAAGGCCGGCACGTAGTGCTCCGGCCGGATCGCCTCGAAATCCGGCAGGCCGAAGGGCGTGGCCCAGTCCGATGCGTCGAACGGGTTCGCTGCCGCGGTGGCGCTGCCGGGCTCGGTACCCTCGGTCAGGTCGCGTGCGGTATCGGCGGTCATGGACAAAACCTTCGGGAAGCGTCGTGCAGCGAAGCGCTGAACATAGGTTTGTGGGTCGAGCGGCGCAAAGGCACAGCTCCCGATGCCGCGCTCCGGCACGATTTCGCGGGCCGTGGCCGCCGCGTCCTTGCCGGGCGCGGCCGGGCGACGGATGAGAGGAGGTCGGCGCGCGGCCGGTGGAGCGGGACATACGCGGCATGAAGCCTTTCACCGTCGCCTGCCTCCTCGCCGCGGGGCTTGTCCTGCCCGCCGGCACGGCATGGTCCGATCCGGCCAAGCCGCCGCCCGCGACGGTGCCGCTGCCCCCGCCCCAGCCGCCCGCGCGCCCGGCCGACATCGTCCCGCCGGCAGCGCAGGTCACGCCGCTGCCGCCGGAGCGGCCGGCCGAGCTCGCCACCGGTGCCGGCAAGGATTCTGGCAAGGATGCCGCACAGAAGACCGACGACCCGCCCTCCAAGGACGCGAAGGAGCCTTCGAAGGACGGGCCTGCCGCCCTTCCGGAGGCGCCGCTCCCGCCGGAGCGCCCGCCGGAACTGTCAGGCGAGGCGGCGCTCGCCCTCAAGGTGTCGGCGCCCGACGACACCGCCTGCCTGCGCCGTCTGGAACGGCTCGGCGCCCGCTTCGAGGCGATGGCGCCGCTCGGCAACGGCCAGTGCAGCGCGCCGCGCCCGCTGAGCGTCATCGCGCTCGCCGACGGCGTGGCGCTGGAGCCGGCGGCCACCCTGAACTGCCGGGCGGCGGAGGCGCTAGCGCGCTGGGCGACGGAGGTGCAGGTCGCGGCGCGGGAGCAGCTCGGCGACTCCCTCAAGAGCCTCGCGCTCGGCGGCACCTATGTCTGCCGCGGGCAGAACCACGACACGGATGCCAAGCTCAGCGAGCACAGCTTCGCCAACGCCATCGACGTGATGAGCTACGGCTTCGAGAAGCGCGCGAGCCTCAAGGTGACGGCGGCGCCGGGGGGCACGCCGGAGGCGGCCTTCCTGGCCTCGGTGCGGGCCGGCGCCTGCGGCTTCTTCCGCACGGTGCTGGGGCCCGGCAGCGACGCGGCCCACGCCAACCACCTGCATCTCGACCTGCGCGAGCGCAACGCCGGCCACCGTCTCTGCCAGTAGGCGGCCTCCTCGAGCCGGGGACGCACGACGGCGCGCCATTCGCCGCGGGAACGGTTGCGCTTGGCCATCGCTTCCTACTCGTCGTGAGGTGAGGAGCGCTGGCAGGCGATGGGACGGGCGTGGATGCGGGGAGCGCTGGCGGCGCTCGGAGTGTGGTCGGCGGCCGCGCAGGCCGCCGGGTCCGGGGCGCCCGACCTGACCCGCGAGGCCATCGAGAACGCGGCGTTCCGGGAACCGCAGGACGGGGCATCCAAGGCGGCGAAGAAGCCGAAGAAAGGCGCCGACAAGAAGCCCGACCCGCTTCTGGTGAAGGTGCAGGTGCTGCTCGACCGGGCGCGCTTCTCGCCCGGCGCCATCGACGGGCGCGACGGCGAGAACCTGCGCGGCGCGCTGAGGGCCTTCGCCGCGGCGCAGGGGCTCCCCGCCGAAGATCGCCTTACCCGCGAGCTGTTCGCCCGGCTCCAGGCCACCAGCAAGGATCCGGTCGTGACGCAGTACACGATCACCGAGGAGGACGTGAAAGGCCCCTTCGTCGAGCGGATGCCGAGCAAGATGGAGGAGCAGGCCGAGGTCGGGCCGATGCGCTACACCAACACCCGCGAGATGCTGGCGGAGCGCTTCCACATGCAGCGCGACCTGCTCTCCGCCCTCAACCCCGACGTGCCTCTCGACAAGGCGGGCGGCACGCTGGTCGTGGCGGCGGTGCCTCCGCTCGGGGAGGGGAAGGTCGAGGGCGCGCCGGTGGCGCCCAAGGTCGGCCGCATCGAGGTCGACAAGCGCACGAAGCGGGTGCGCGCCTACGCGGAGGACGGGACGCTGACGGCCGACTACCCCGCCTCGATCGGCAGCCACGAGAAGCCGGCGCCGGACGGTTCGGCGAAGGTGAAGGCCGTCGCCTTCGATCCCTGGTACACCTACAACCCGAAGTACCAGTTCAAGGGCGTGAAGACGAACAAGAAGTTCTCGATCCATCCGGGGCCGAACAACCCCGTCGGCACGGTCTGGATCGACCTCTCGATCCCCTCCTACGGCATCCACGGGACGCCGGACCCGGAAAAGGTCGGCAAGACCGAGTCCCACGGCTGCATCCGCCTGACGAACTGGGACGCGCGCGACCTCGCGAGCCACACGACAAAGGGCGCGAAGGTCGAGTTCCTGGAGAAGTAGCGCGGATCAGCGGGTGGTCCGCCGGCGGGGTTGAACCCATGCGCCGACCGCGAGCAGCAGGCCGTCGCCCAGAAAGGCCAGGGCCGCGGTCGCCAGCGCGCCCTGAAGCATCGCCGCGAAGTTCTGGTTCTGGAGCCCGGCGACGATCGGCGTCCCGAGGGTCGAGGCCCCGGCGAGCGCCCCGACCGCGGTGACGGAGACCGCGAGGATCAGGGCCGTCCGCAGCGTATCGACGAGACCGGGCGCGGCGAGCGGGAGTTCGACGTAGGCGAGGATCTGCGCCGGGGTGAGCCCGACGGCCAGAGCCGATTCCCGGGCCTCGGCGGAGACGGCGTCGAGGGCGCCGACCGTGCCGCGCAGGGTCGGCATGATCCCGTAGGCGATGAGCGCCAGCAGCGTCGGCGGTCCGCCGAAGCCGAGCACCGGCAGGGCCAGGGCCACCACGACCACCGGCGGCACCGCCTGGGCGACGGCAGCGAGCGTGTCGATGCTTCCGCGAAACCACGCGAAGCGCGCCCGCGTGGCGATCAGGCCGAGCCCGACACCGAGGCCGGCGACGAGGGCCAGCCCGCTCGCGGCGAGGGCAAGGTGGTTCAAGGCCAGCTCGGCCAAGCGAGCGAGCGCGAGGGGGCGGCTCGCGCCCCCGCCGACGAGGGCGGCGGCGACGGTCGGATGGCTCGCGGCGGCGAGCGCGAGGCCGAGGAACAGCGGTCCGAGGGCGGGCGAGAGGCGTCTCATCGCGGCCAGCGTCGGCGCAACGCCGCCTCCAGGCCCCCGAGCGCCGCCTCGGTGGCGAGGGAGAGCAGGATGATCGGCAGGGCGCCGAGCAGGATCAGATCCGGCGCGAACTGGGCCATGCCGTCGAAGACGAGGGTGCCGAGGCCGCCCGCCCCGACCAGCGCGCCGAGAGTCGCGAGGCCGAGCGCCTGGACCGCAGCGACCCGGAGCCCGCCGACGAGGAGGGGCGCGCCGAGCGGCAGGCGGATCCTCGCGAGGATCTGGCGGTCCGTGAGCCCGAGCGCGCGCCCCGCGTCGAGATGGCCGGTGCTCGCGGCGCGTCGCGCCGCCTGCTGGCCGCGCCAGAGCGGCAGCAGCAGGTAGGCGGCGATGCCGATCAGGGCGGGGACGGTGCCGAGCGCGGAGAGGCCGTAGCCGCGCAGGGCAGGGGCGGCGGCGAGGAACGCGGAGAGCGCGGCGACCAGACCGCCGAGCAGGGCGACCGCCGGCACGACCTGCACGCCGCTCACCGCGAGTTCGACCGCGCCGCGCCCGCGACGCCAGAGGGCGAGGCCCGCGGTGAGGCCGGCGGCGAGGGCCAGGGCGCCGAGGGACAGGACGAGATGAGCGCCGATGGCGGCGCCGAGCGTCTGGGATCGGGCGTGCAGCTCCACGGCGAGCGAGAGCGCGTCGAGGCGGCCGGCGAACCAGAGACAGGCGAGCGATCCCGCCACGGCGGCGGCCGACGCGACGCCGCCGCCGGGCAAGCGGGCGCGGCGCGCGGCGAGGGCGAGCATGCCGACCAGCACGACCACGCCGGCCCAGGCGCCGGAGGCGAGCCGCGCCCGTGTCGCGGGCGGCGTACCGGCGATCAGCTCGGCGGCGCCGGCCCCGAGCCCGGCCAGCAGCAGCGCGAGGGCGCCGAGGCAGGCGAGCCCGGCAAGGCCGGCGGCCGCCCTCCCGCCCCCCGCGGCCAGCAGAACACCGCCGAGCGAGGCGAGTGCCATCACCGGCCAGAGCCAGACGCCGAGGGCGTCGACTGCCATCACCGGGGCACCGGTCACGAGCCGGTTCGGCGCGAGATGCAGCAGGGGCAGCAGCAGGGCCGCCGGGACGAGGGCCGCGGCGAGGAGGCTGACGAGAAGGCGTCGGATCACGGGCGGCTTGCCTGCGCGGCGAGCCATTCGTTCGCCACCGCGGCGGCGGTGCGCCCCTCCACCGTGATCGCGGCGTTGAGCCGCCGCAGGGTGTCGGCGTCGAGGCGTGCGAAGACGCGATCGAGGGCGGCGCGGATCTGCGGGTGACGTTCGAGCGTCTCGGCGCGGATCACGGGCGCCGGCTCGTAGACGATCTGCGCCGCCTTCGGGTCGCTCATCACGGCGAGGTCGAGGGCGGCCAGCGCGCCGTCGGTGCCGTAGACCATGCCGGCATTGACGCCGCTGATGCCCTCCGCCGCGGCGCGCGCGGTCACCGCCGTGTCGCCGCCCGGCAGGCTGATGATGCGCGAGAGCGGCAGGGTGAAGCCGTAGGCGGCCTCGAAGGAGGGAAGGGCGGCAGGGCTCTCCACGAACTCCGTCGAGGCCGCGAGCCGGATGCGGTCGTCGCGCACGGCGTCGGCGAAATCCACCATCGTGGCGAGCCCCCGCTCGCGGGCGAGGTCGCCCCGCACGGCGATCAGCCACGTGTTGTTGGCCGGAGCCCGCCCGAGCCACACCAGTCCCCGCGCGGCGTCGAGCCGCCGCGCACGATCGTAGGCGCTCTCGGCAGTCTTCCAGACAGGGTCGGTCTCGGTGCCCGAGAAGAAGGCGACGTTGCCGGTATATTCGGGATACAGGTCGATCTCTCCGGCGAGCAGCGCCGAGCGGACGATCAGCGTCGGCCCGAGCCCGAGTCGGCGCTCCACGGGGAGGTCGAGCGCCTCCAGGACGGCGGAAATCAGGTTTCCAAGCAGCGCGCCTTCCGTGTCGCTTTTCGATCCGATCAGGATGGGACGCGCAGGCGCCGAATGACCGCTATCGGGAAGCAGCGCGGCGGCGAAACCAGCCAGAACGGTCCGGCGCCCGACGGCTGGCCCGAGGTCGTGCCCGCGCGCCGATGTCGCCCGGTTGCGACAATGCGACATAAATGTTTCACGGAATAACATCGCGTCGAACAGCATAGCACGGCAACGGCTTTCCGGCGCTTGACACGCTCAGCTTTACGGGCGACGGCTCGGGTTGCCGGGCAGCGTTTTCCGGGTGAGGCATCCGCTTTCGCGGTGTAATGCGGGCCTTCTCCGGAGCATGCAGAGCGCAACCGGTCTGCCAGAGACAGCGTTCCGGATCGGGAACGGATCGATAGGGAAGACGACCCGGCGTGAGTGTGGATTCGAACGAGGATCGTCTGTCCGGCGCACGGGTGCTGGTCGTCGAGGACGAGGCGGCGATCTCGATGCTTCTCGAGGATATGCTGCTCGATTTCGGCTGCGAGATCGTCGGGCCGGCCGCCCGGCTCGCCACCGCCCTGGAGATGGCCCGCAACGAGGATTACACGGTCGCGATCCTCGACGTGAACGTGGCGGGTGAGCCGATCTATCCGGTGGCCGAGGCGATCGCCGAGCGCAACCTGCCGATCGTGTTCTCGACCGGCTACGGCGGCGCGGGCATCCGCGAGCCGTTCCGCGACCGGCCGGTGGTGCAGAAGCCGTTCAGCCAGGCCGACCTCAAGCGCACCCTCGCCGCGGCCATCGCCAGCGCCGAGGACTGACGGGGCGGGTCCGTCGCGGCCTTCCCCTTCACAAACCCTCGATCTCGAACGCATGTGGCAGGTGGCGCGGCCAGCGGCGCGGCGCCACGAACACGGCATCCGCCCGCAGGATCGCGTCCGCCGGGTGCGGGTGGCGCGCGAGCCATGCCCGCGCCGCCCGCGACAGCCGCGCGCGCTTGCGGGCGTCGATCGCCAGCGCGGCGGCGTCCAGCGTCGTGCGGGCCTTGACCTCGACGAAGGCGATCGTGCGTCCGCGCCGGACGATCAGGTCGATCTCGCCGCCCGAGGCGACGAAGCGCCGGGCGAGCGGCCGGTAACCCTTCAGCATCAGGGCGATCAGCGCCAAAGCCTCGGCCGAGAGGCCCCGTCCATGGGTGGCGCGGCGGCGCGCGTCCGGATCAGGCGGAGGTCTCATTATCCGCCCGGCGGGCGAGCGCTAGCGCGCGGGCGTAGACGACGCGCTTGGGCTGTCCGGTCTCGTCGGCGACGAGCGCCGCCGCGTCCTTGATCGAGTGGCGGGCCAAAGCCGCCTCGATCCGCGCATCGAGCCCGGTATCGGCCTCCCGCGCGACGGCGTCCTCGGGGGCGGCGCCGATCACCACCACCACCTCGCCCTTGGGCGGGCCTTCCTCGGCGAAGGCCTCGGCCAGCCCGCCGAGGCTGTCGCGGCGGATCGTCTCGTAGAGCTTGGTCAGTTCGCGCGCCACCGCCGCCGGACGCTCGGGCCCGAGGGTCGCGGCGGCATCCGCCAGCATCTCGGGGAGGCGGTGGGGCGACTCGAACACCACCAGCGTGCCCGGAATGCCGGCGAGCGCCTCCAGCCGGTTGCGCCGCGCCCCGGATTTCTGCGGCAGGAAGCCCTCGAAGAAGAAGCGGTCGGTCGGCAGGCCGGCGGCGACGATGGCGGTCATCACCGCGGACGGGCCGGGGATCGGCGTCACCGGGATGCCGGCGGCGATCGCCGCCTGGACCAGCTTGAAGCCGGGGTCAGAGACCAGCGGCGTGCCGGCGTCGGAAACCAGCGCCAGGGTCTCGCCGGCCTTGAGCCGCATCACCATCCGTTCGCGCACGGCTTCGTTGGAATGCTCGTGGTAGGAGACGAGCGGTGTGGTGATCCCGTAATGCATCAGCAGGGTGCGGGTGACGCGGGTGTCCTCGGCGAGCACCGCGTCGGCGGCGGCGAGCGTCGCCAGGGCGCGGAACGAGACGTCGCGCAGGTTTCCGATCGGGGTGGCCACCACGTAGAGCCCCGGCGCCAGGGACTCGGCCTCGGCGGCGAGGCCGAAGGCGGTGAAGGTGGCGGGGCCGCGGGACGATCCCTCGGGGCGCTTGTCGAGTCGCTGTGTCATCCCCGCGACAATGCCACGCCCGCGCGCCTTTGGAGACCGGGGAAAGGCTTGGCCTCACATTTACTTTTCGTGAGCCCCTCCGCATCGTGACCCTGGATTGCGCTGGGGCAGGGAGTTCGCGATGGCGCGACGCGGCGGACGGTGGACGGACCGCGCGGGGGCCGCGCTTCTCTGCCTCGGGCTCGCAGCCGGGCTTTCGGGCTGCATCGGCGTCCCGGACGCGCCGCGGCCCCAGGCTCAGGCGGCTCCGGCCGCCGAGCCCGCTCCGGCCGCGGCGGCCGGCAACGTGATCGGCACCGGCTCGGTGAAGGTCGCGCTGATCGTGCCGCTGAGCGGGCAGGGGGCGGCGGTCGGCTCGGCCCTGCGCAACGCCGCCGAACTCGCCTACGAGGATTTCCAGAAGCCCAACCTTCAGATCCTCGTGAAGGACGACCGCGGCATGCCCGAGGGCGCGCGGGAGGCGGCGCAGGCGGCGTTCGCGGAGGGCGCCGAGATGGTGCTGGGTCCGCTCTTCGCCGGCAGCGTCCAGGCGGCGGGGGGCGCGGCGCGCGCGGCGGGCAAGCCGGTCATCGCCTTCTCGACCGACGCGGCGGTGGCTGCCCGCGGCGTCTACCTCATCAGCTTCCTGCCGCAATCCGAGGTGGACCGCATCGTCGACGAGGCGGCGTCGGGCGGGCGCCGCTCGTTCGCCGCGCTGATCCCCGAGACGACCTACGGCAACGCCGTCGAGGCGCAGTTCCGCGAGGCGGTCGCCCGGCGCGGCGCCCGGCTCGTCGGCATCGAGCGCTACCCGGCCGGCAATCCCAGCCCCGCGGTCGAGCGGCTGCGCCGAGTAATCGCCGGCGGCGGCGCCCAGGCCGACGCTCTGTTCGTGCCCGACACCGCCGACGGGCTGGTGGCCGTGGCCAACGCCCTGACGAAGATCGGGTTCTCGCCGTCCCGCGTGCGCCCGCTCGGGCTCGCCCTGTGGAACGACCCGCGCGTGACGGCGCAGCCGGCCTTCCAGGGTGCCCGCTTCGCCGCGCCCGATACGGCTGGTTTTTCCAGCTTCGCGCAGCGCTATCACGCCCGCTTCGGCGCGACGCCGCCGCGCACCGCCACCCTCGGCTACGACGCCGTCTCGCTCACCGTCGCGCTGGTGCGCCAGTACGGCTCGCAGCGCTTCGCCGACGCGACGCTGACCAACCCGGCCGGCTTCTCCGGCCTCGACGGCACCTTCCGCTTCTCGCCCGAAGGCACGAGCGAGCGGACGCTGGCGGTCTACGAGATCCGCGACAACGCGGCGACCGTGGTGAGCCCGGCGCCGAAGGTGCTCGGGCCGTCGGGGATTTGAGACGGCGTCGGGCGCCGACGCTCACGTCTGGCTGATCGGCCGGCGTGCCGCATGGCGGATCGTGGCGATGCCAAGCGCATCGGCCGCCTCATCGACGCGGTAATAGATCAGGTAAGGCAGGCGCGGGACCGCGAAGCGGCGCAGCCCACGACCCACGCGACGTCCGGCTCTCGGATGGTCGAGCAGCCTGCGCAACGCGGCCGTGATCTGCTGCTCGACGTGACGGGCGGCCTGCGGATCGCGCGATTCCAGATATGCGGCAATGCTTTCGAGATCGTCCGTCGCCCGCGCGGAGAGGCGTAGCCTCACGGGACGCGGCGTCGAAAGGCCGCGGCGACGAGATCTTCCGGCTCGCCCTCGACATACGCGCCGCGTTCGATCTGTGCGAGCCCTTCCAAGACGGCCGGAAGATGCTCGGGATCGATGTCGAGGGGGGTCTCGTTGTCGGCCACCGTGAGAATGGCCTGCGCCAGACTCTCCCGGTCCGCTGCCGGCATCCGGCGCAGGGCCTCCACGGCGCGATCCAAGATGTCGACCATGACGATCCTCCTCGCGTCAGCGTAGCACGAACGGATGGTCGTGACAGTGTGAGGATCAGCCCGCCAGTTCCGCCACCACGGCGTTCAGCACCGGCGCGCCGCGGGCGGTGGCGGCGATGCGGCCGTCGGGGCGCCGCGCGACGAGGCCGTCCGTCACCAGGGCGTCGAGGCGCCCGGCATCGAGCGGGCGGCCCTTCAGCGCGGCGTAGTGGGCAGGGTCGATCCCCTCCGCGAGGCGCAGACCCATCATCAGGAACTCGTCGCCCTGATCCTCGGCGGAGAGTGCTTCCGTCTCGACGATGCCGTGGCCCTCGCGCTCGACGCGGGCGAGCCAGCCTTCCGGCGCCTTCTCGGTGAGCGTCCCGGTGCGGCCCTGCGGGAGGACGAGGCGGCCGTGAGCCCCTGGGCCGATGCCGGCATACTCGCCGTAGCGCCAGTAGAGCAGGTTGTGCCGCGATTGGGCGCCGGGCCGGGCGTGGTTCGAGATCTCGTAGGCGGGCAGACCCGCGGCCTCGCAGATCTCCTGCGTGACGTCGTAGAGGGCACGGGAGACGTCGTCGTCGGGCGGCACGAGACGGCCGGCCTGGGCGAGGCCGAAGAACGGCGTGCCGGGCTCGATCGTGAGCTGGTAGAGCGAGAGGTGCTCGGCGGCGTGATCGATCGCCCGACGCAGCTCCGCCGCCCAGGCTTGGGGCGTCTGGTCGGGCCGGGCGTAGATCAGGTCGAAGGAGAAGCGCTCGAAATGCGCCGCCGCGGTGCGGACCGCCGACATCGCCTCGGCCACGCTGTGCAGCCGCCCGAGCTTCTTCAGGTCGCCGTCGTCGAGCGCCTGGACGCCGAGCGACACGCGGTTCACGCCGGCCGCCCGGTAGCCGCGGAAGCGCGTCGCCTCGACGCTGGTGGGGTTGGCCTCAAGCGTCACCTCGGCGTCGGGCGAGACTGCCCAGGCGCCGGCCACCGCGTCGAGCAGGCCGGCGACCGTCTCCGGTGCCATCAGAGAGGGCGTGCCGCCGCCGAGAAAAATGCTGGTGACGGTGCGCCCCTGCGCCAGGGCGGCGGCGTGGGCGATCTCCCGGCGGAAGGCCGCGAGGAAGCGGGGCTGGTCCACGCCCGCATGGCGGACATGGCTGTTGAAGTCGCAATAGGGACACTTCGCGGCGCAGAACGGCCAGTGCAGGTAGATCCCGAACCCTGCGTCGCGGGTCGGATGGTCGGGCGGTGTCGCGGGGGGCATCGGCCTGTCTTGTGTCATCGAGCCGCTCGGTCGGTGCGGTCGTCCAACCCACCGCCCTCCTGCTGAGGTGCGGAGCGGAAGCGAAGTCTCGAAGGATCCTCCAGGCATCGTGCGGGAACTGGAGGATCCTTCGTGGCCCGCTGACGCGGGCACCGCAGGATGAGGGGGCGGGTGAGATCGAAGGCGTGCGGCCGGTGCGTCTTCCAAGCTGTCAGCTGGATGTAAACACGCCGGAGCGCGTGCGAACCCTCAGCCCGGCCGCCGCAGGCAGGCTCGCGCCAGCAGGACGAAGGCCCGCGCCCGGTGCGAGAGGGCGTTTCCGCTCTGCCAATCGACCCCGTGCTTCTCCTCGGAGGAAATCTCGCCGAAGGTTCGGTCCATGCCCTCGGGGCGGAACATCGGATCGTAGCCGAAGCCGAGGCTGCCGCGCGGCTCGACGAGGTCGCCGAAGACGCGGCCCTCGAACAGCTCGGTGTGCCCGTCTGGCCAGGCGAGGACGAGGGCCGAGACGAAATGGGCGCGCCGGTCCGTGGCGCCGCGCCGGTCGAGCTCGTCGGCGATCCGGGCCATGGCGCCGGAAAAATCCTTGTTCGGGCCGGCCCAGCGGGCGGAGAACAGACCCGGCGCCCCGTCGAGCGCATCGACGCAGAGGCCGGAATCGTCGGCGAAGGCCGGCAGGCCGGACGCCTTCGCGGCGGCGTGCGCCTTGATCGCCGCGTTCTCGGAAAACATCGTGCCGGTCTCGTCGGGCTCGGGCAGGCCGAGTTCGCCGGCCGAGACCGCCTCGACGCCGAAGGGCGCCAGCAGCTCGCGCATCTCGACGAGCTTGCCGGCATTGTGGGTCGCGATGACGACCCGGCCGGAGAGGATGCGGTGCGCGCTCACGCGATGGCCTTCCGCTGCAGCTCGACGAGCTGCGCGACGCCGCCCTTGGCGAGCCGCAGCAATTCGAGAAATTGCTCGTCGGTGAACGGCTCCATCTCGGCGGTGCCCTGCACCTCGACGATGCCGCCCTTGCCGGTGACGACGAAGTTGGCGTCGGTCTCGGCGGCCGAATCCTCGGCATAGTCGAGGTCGAGCACCGGCTGGCCCTTGTAGATGCCGCAGGAGACCGCCGCGACATGGTCCTTCAGGGGATCGACCGAGATGATCGAGCGGGCGCGCATCCATGCGAAGCAATCGTGCAACGCCACCCAGGCGCCGGTGATCGAGGCGGTGCGGGTGCCGCCGTCGGCCTGGATCACGTCGCAATCGACCGTGATCTGGCGCTCGCCCAGGGCCGGCAGGTTGGTGACGGCACGCAATGAGCGGCCGATCAGCCGCTGGATCTCCTGGGTGCGGCCCGACGGCTTGCCGGAATTGACCTCGCGGCGGCGGCGCTCGTGGGTGGCGCGGGGCAGCATGGCGTATTCCGCCGTCACCCAGCCCTTGCCGGAGCCGCGCAGCCAGGGCGGGCCGCGCTCTTCCAGGGAGGCGGTGCAGAGCACGCGGGTGTTGCCGAAGGTGACGAGGCAGGAGCCTTCCGCATAGCGGGCGACCGCCCGCTCCAGCGTGACGTCGCGCAGCGCGTCCGCCGCGCGCTTCGAGGGACGCATGGGGTCAAGCTCCGTGTCGGGATTCGAAGCCCGCGCTCTTAGGCGCTGCCGCCGCCCGCGGCAACCGCCCCGGTCCGAAACGAAAGAGGCCGCCGTCTCGCGACGGCGGCCCCTCGAATGGCCTTCCGGCCGATCACCAGCGGCGGTGATGACGCCCGTGGTGACGGTGATGGTGATGGCGCGGCCCGTGGAAGCCGTGGTGCCGGTGCCAGTGGCGGCGATGGTGGAAATGCCGGCGGTAGTGGCGATGCGGCCGGTACTGGACCTGCTCGATCGCGTCGCCCGCCGGCGCGGTCGCCTCGGTCGGGATCGGGAGCGGGGCGGCCTGTGCGGCATGGGGCGCCGAGGCGAACCCGAGGCCGGTCACCGCGATCGCCAGGGCGGCGGCCTTGACCATGGTCTTTCGTGCGCCTGTAAGCACTGTCGGGGCTCCATTTCGCTTGTATGACGGGTCGGCGGGGTCGCACGCGAGAGCGCGCGCCCCTCCCTGAAACAGCCTGAGGGCACCGAACGATCCCTTCTGCGGTTAAGTTTGCCGAGGGAGCGCAGCGGGCGCCTCCTCATCCGCCGCGTCGTGACGCACGAGGATTGATCGCCGGCCCCCGAGCGCTCACAATCAACCGACAGGTTCCCGTTGCCTTGGTCGAGACCGTTCAGCCTCCCGTGACTCCGCAGCCCCAGGCGCTCTCCGCCCTCAACGAGCGCGCCCGCGAAATCTTCCGCCAGATCGTCGAGAGCTACGTCACCACCGGCGAACCGGTGGGGTCGCGCAACCTCGCGCGCATCCTGCCGATGAGCCTGTCCCCGGCCTCGATCCGCAACGTCATGGCGGATCTGGAGCATTCCGGGCTCATCTTCGCGCCGCATACCTCCGCCGGGCGCCTGCCGACGGAGCTGGGCCTGCGCTTCTTCGTCGATGCGATGATGGAGATCGGCGACGTCGACCTCGCCGAGAAGGCGCGGATCGAGGCGCAGATGCAGGCGGCGGCCTCGCGCCACACCTTCGATTCGGCGCTGGCCGAGGCGTCCTCGCTGCTGTCGGGGATCTCGCGCGGGGCGGGCGTGGTGCTGACCACCAAAGTCGATGCAGGGCTCAAGCATGTCGAGTTCGTGCGCCTCGACGCCGACCGCGCCCTCGTGGTTCTGGTCTCGATCGACGGTACGGTGGAGAACCGGCTGGTCGACCTCCCGCCGGGCTTGCCGGCCGGGGCACTGCAGGAGGCGTCGAACTTCCTCAACGCCCGCCTGCGCGGTCGCACCCTGGATGCCCTGCGCGCCGACATCGAGGCCGGCCGCACGGCGATGAAGCGGGAGCTCGACGCGCTGACCGAGCGGCTGGTCGATGCCGGGCTCGCGACGTCGGTCGGCTCCTCCGAGGCGCGCCAGCTCATCGTGCGGGGCCAGGCCAACCTGCTCGACGACCTGCGCGCGGCCGAGGATCTGGAGCGCATCCGCCTGCTGTTCAACGACCTCGAGACGCAGAAGGACGTGATCGAGCTTCTGGCGCGGGCCGAACAGGGCGACGGCGTGCGCATCTTCATCGGCTCGGAGAACAAGCTGTTCTCGCTCTCCGGCTCCTCGATGATCGCCGCGCCCTTCCGCGACGGGGCGCAGAAGATCGTCGGCGTCGTCGGCGTGATCGGCCCGACGCGGCTCAACTATTCCCGCATCGTGCCGATGGTGGATTACACCGCCCGCGTGGTCTCGGGGCTGCTCGACCGGCCGCGGTAGGACGGCTCCCGCAGCATTCCGGCTGATCTGCTCGGCCGCCGTCGCCTCTCTCCCCCTTACGGGGAGGGGACGAGCCAAGCTCTGAACGAAGCGATCGATCTCAGATCGTATCGGACAACAACCGGCCGGCCCGTGCGAGGGGGCGGTGCACGGGCCGGCCGGCGTACCGCGCGCTCTGGCGAGCGGCGCGATGGCGGTGCGCCTGACGAGCGAGGCGCAGTGAGGATCGGGCCGCCGCGCTAGCGGTGCGTCGCGGCGGCCGGAATCGGAGTGTCTTCCGGCTCGTCCCGCGGGCCGACGAAGCGGCCGAGCAGGCGTCCGAGGCCGGTGCCGAGGCTGTCCATCAGCAGGAACACCGCGGGGACGAAGACCAGCGACAGCAGGGTCGAGACGATCAGGCCGGCAATCACCGCCACCGCCATCGGCGCGCGGAACTCGCCGCCGATGCCGAGGGCGAGTGCCGAGGGCACCATGCCGGCGGCCATGGCGATCGTGGTCATCACGATCGGCCGCGCCCGCTTGCGCCCGGCATCAACGATAGCGGTGACGCGATCGACGCCGGAGCGCATCTCCTCGACGGCGAAGTCCACGAGCATGATCGCGTTCTTCGTCACGAGCCCCATCAGCATCAGGATGCCGATGACGACGGGCATCGAGATCGGCATGTGGCAGATCAGCAGGCCGAGAATGGCGCCGCCGATGGAGAGCGGCAGCGAGAACAGAATGGTCAGCGGCTGCAGGAACGAGCCGAACAGCAGCACCAGCACCGCGTAGACCATCATGATCCCGGCGCCCATCGCCAGGAGGAAGCCGGAAAAGACCTCCTGCATGATCTCGGCGTCGCCGGTCTGCTTGATGGTCACGCCGGGCGGCAGGCTCTTGGCCGTCGGGGTGGCGAGCGCCTGCTCGATCAGCGAGCCCAGCGCGTCCGAGCCCTCCATGTTGGCTTCCACCGCCACGCGCACGGCGCGGTCGTAGCGCTCGATGGCGCCGGGGCCCTGGTCGAGCTCGATGTCGGCCACCGCCGCGAGCGGCACCGCCGTGCCGTTCTTGGCCGGCACCTTCAGGTTCTCCAGCCGCGCGACCGCGCCGCGGGCGCTCTCAGGGAGCTGCACCCGGATCGGCACCTGCCGGTCCTTGGCGTTGAACTTGGCGAGGTTGATGCCGATGTCGCCGATGGTGCCGACCCGCACGGTCTCGGCGATGACGTCGGTGGAGACCCCGAGATCGGCCGCCGCGCCCTCCTTCGGGCGGATGCGCACCTCGGTGCGGTTCAGGGGCGCGGTGGACATCACCGAGACGAGGTGCGGGATCGCCGCCATGTCGCGCTGGAGCCGCGCGGCGACCTCCGTCACGACGTCGACGTCGGGGCCGCTGACGACGAGGGCGAGGTCGCGCTGGCCGCTCTCGCGCAGGGTCCAGGAGCGGATGTCGGGCTCCTCCGCCAGAAGCGCCGCGATCTCGGACTCGATGGTCCATTGCCGCTTCGCGCGCTCGGATTTCGGGCTCAGGTTCACGATCAGCGTGGCGAGCCGCGTCTCCTTCTTACCGCCGGCCTGCCGGCCGCCATCGACGAAGACCGAGGTGACTTCGGGCAGGGCGCGGATGCGCTCGACCACGCGGTCGGCGACGGCGATCGTGTCGGGAAGCCGGGCGCCCGGCGCCAGCTCGATCATGAACAGGGTGCGGGCGTTGTCCTGCTTCGGGATGAAGCCGGAGGGCAGGAGCTTGGTCGAGACGATCGAACCGGCGAACAGCGCGAGCCCCGCCACCAGGGTGATCCATTTGTGGCGCACCGACCAGCCAACGAGGCGGGTATAGGCGCGCATCACCGGGCCTTCGCGCTCCTCCGCGTGGCCGTGGTCGCGCAGGAAGTAGGCGGCGAGCAGCGGCGTGATCAGGCGCGCCACCAGCAGCGACATGAAGACGGAGACGGCGATGGTGAGGCCGAACTGGATGAAGTAGCGCCCGGCGATGCCGCCCATGAACGAGACCGGGGCGAAGACCGCGATCAGGGTCGCGGTGATGGCGATGACCGCGAGCCCGATCTCGTCGGCGCCCTCGATGGAGGCGCGATAGGGCGATTTGCCGAGCCGCATGTGGCGCACGACGTTCTCGATCTCGACGATGGCGTCGTCCACGAGGATGCCGGTCACCAGCGTGATCGCGAGCAGGCTGATGCCGTTGAGGGTGAAGCCCAGCGCGTCCATCGCCCAGAAGGTCGGGAAGACCGAGAGCGGGAGCGCCACGGCGGCGATCAGGGTGGCGCGCCAGTCCCGCAGGAACAGAAACACCACGATGACGGCGAGCGCCGCGCCCTCCATGAGGGTGTGCATCGCCGAGGCGTAGCTGCCCCGCGTCGCCGCGACCGAGGAATCGATCTCCTGGAACTGGATGTCGGGATAGCTCTCGGCGAACTCGGCGATCTTCTTCTCGACGCCGGCGGCGACCTCGGCG
>NZ_BPRD01000246.1 GCF_022179745.1 Methylorubrum podarium | reverse complement strand
GAAGCCGTCGGCGAGGAACACGCAGCGGCGGTGGCGCAGCGCCCCGCGGAAGGCCGGCTTCTCCCCCGCCGTCTCGATGCGGGCGTTGAACAGGACGGGGAAGTCGGACGGGTCCTTGAGCCAGGCCGGCCACAGGCCCCTGCGCATCAGCCGGAAGTGGCGCTCGCCGCTCTCGCGCAGGACCACCGGCACCGGCTGGGTCGGCGCCACGTTGAAGCGGCCGGGAAAGTTCGGCTGCTCGGAATAGCCGTAGAAGGCGCGGTAGACCTCCGGCGGCTGACCGATGAAGAAGCGCCCGCACATGAACGCGATATGGGCGCCCGGCGGGGGCCGGATCAAGCGGCGCGGGCGCCCGAGTCACAGCGGCTTCGCTTCCCGTCGCGCCCGGCCCCGTTTTGTCGCGCCCCGCCCGTGCCGATCCGGTATCCACTTCCGCGCCCAAGCGCTCTACCTTGCCGCCCATGACCACCCCCGCGACGGCGACCGCTCCCGAGCCCGTCCTTCAGGTGCGCGCCGTGCCGGGCATGGCCCGGTTCGACGCGGCCGAATGGGACGCCTGCGCCACCTCGCCCGAGACGCTCGGCGCCGGCGACGAGACCTTCAACCCGTTCACCTCCCACGCCTTCCTCTCGGCGCTGGAGGAGGCGGGATGCGTCTCCCGCCGCACCGGCTGGCTGCCGCTGCATGTCCGCGTCGAGCGCGAGGGCAAGCTCGTCGGCGCCGCGCCCTGCTACCTGAAGTCCCACAGCCAGGGCGAATATGTGTTCGACCACGGCTGGGCCGACGCCTACGAGCGGGCCGGGGGCAGCTACTATCCGAAGCTCCAGGTGAGCGTCCCGTTCACGCCCGTCACCGGCCCCCGCTTCCTCGTCGCGCCCGGCGAGGATCCCGACACTGCGGCCTCGGCCCTCGTCGCGGGCCTGCGCGCCCTGCGGACCGAGACGGACGCCTCCTCGATCCACGTCACCTTCATGCGCGAGCGCGAGGCCGGGCAGGCGGAGCGCCTCGGAATGCTGCCGCGCATGGACCAGCAGTTCCACTGGGTGAACGAGGGCTACGCCGGCTTCGACGACTTCCTCGGGGCGCTCGCCGCGCGCAAGCGCAAGGCGATCAAGCGCGAGCGGCGGGACGCCCTGAGCCGGGGAATCACGGTCGAGCACAAGACCGGCGCCGACCTCTCGGAAGCCGATTGGGACGCCTTCTACGCCTTCTATCAGGACACCGGCGCCCGCAAATGGGGCCGGCCCTACCTCAACCGCCGCTTCTTCTCGCTCATCGGCGAGCGGATGGCGGATCGCATCCTGCTGGTGATCGCGAAGAATGCGGGCCGGCCGATCGCGGGCGCCATCAACTTCATCGGCGACACGGCGCTCTACGGCCGCAACTGGGGCTGCATCGAGGATCACCCCTTCCTGCATTTCGAGGTCTGCTACTATCAGGCCATCGACTTCGCGATCGCCCGCGGGCTGAAGCGGGTCGAGGCCGGCGCCCAGGGCGAGCACAAGCTCGCCCGCGGCTACCGCCCCGTGCCGATGTACTCGGCCCACGACATCGCCGACCCGAGCCTCGGCCGGGCCGTCGCCGACTATCTGAGGCGGGAGCGCAGCCATGTGCGCGCGGCCATCGCCGAGTACGAGGCGATGTCGCCCTTCCGCCGCTGCGAGGATACCAGCGCATGAACACGATCGACCGCATCCGCACCTATGCCGACGAGCTGACCGCCCTGCGGCGGGATCTCCACGCCCATCCCGAGATCGGCTTCGAGGAGGTCCGCACCTCCGGCATCGTCGCCGAGCAGCTCGAGAAATTCGGCATCGAGGTCCACCGGGGGCTCGGAAAGACCGGTGTGGTCGGCGTGCTGCGGGGCCGGCCGGGCTCGCGCCGGATCGGGCTGCGCGCCGACATGGACGCCCTGCCGATTACCGAGGAGACCAACCTCCCCTACCGCTCCACCGTGCCGGGAAAAATGCATGCCTGCGGGCATGACGGGCACACGACCATGCTCATCGGCGCCGCCCGCTACCTCGCCGAGACGCGGGATTTCGACGGCACCGCGGTGTTCGTGTTCCAGCCGGCGGAGGAGGGTCTGGGCGGCGCCCGCGCGATGATCGCCGACGGCCTGTTCGAGAAATTTCCGGTCGATGAGATCTACGCGATCCACAACGCGCCGCACGGGCCGCACGGCGTGCTGCAGGTGCGCCCCGGACCGATCATGGCGGCGGCCGACTTCTTCGACATCCGCATCACCGGCCGCGGCGCGCACGCGGCCATGCCGCATCAGGGCATCGACCCGATCGTGGTCGCCACGGGGCTGGCGCAGGCCATGCAATCGATCGTCAGCCGCAACAGCAACCCGCTGAAATCCGCCGTGGTCTCGATCACGCAGATCCATGCGGGCGCGGCCTACAACGTCATCCCCGAGGGCGCGCATCTCGCCGGCACCGTGCGCACCTTCGACGCGGAGCTGCGCAAGCTGATCGCGAGGCGCATCCGCGAGCTGGCGGCGGGCTTCGCCGCGGCCTACGGCGCGACCATCGACGTGGATCTGCGCGACGTCTTCTCGGTGCTCGACAACCACCCCGAGCAGGCGGCGGCCGCCGCCGAGATCGCCTCGGAGCTGTTCGGCGCCGACAAGGTCGAACCCAACACCGTGCCGCGCATGGGCAGCGAGGATTTCGCCGACATGGTCGCGGCGGTGCCCGGCGCCTATGCCTGGCTCGGCGCCACGCCGGGGCCGGGCCTGCACAACGCGAGCTTCGACTTCGACGACAGCCTGATCCCGCTGGGTGCGGCCTACTTGGCGCGGATGGTGGAGCGGCGCGCGGCGGCGTGACGGCCGCTTGAATCCCTCCCTCTCGGCTCATCCTGTGCGCCTCTCCTCCCCCTTGCGGGGAGGAGGCAGGAGGTGGGGGTGGTGCAGGATCAAACGGGGCGGTGCCTCCTGCACC
>NZ_BPRD01000245.1 GCF_022179745.1 Methylorubrum podarium | reverse complement strand
CGTCACCTCCGCCGACCTGGCGGGCGGGCGCGGCGAGGTCGGCGGACGCGAGCAGTCGATCCGGACGCTCGCCGCCTCGCGCACCATCCGCGACCTGAAGGCCACCTCCATCGTCCTGCCCGGCGGCCGCACCTTGCGGCCGCCGGGCAGGACGATGGAGGTGGCCTTCAGGTCGCGGATGGTGCGCGAGGCGGCGAGCGTCCGGATCGACTGCTCGCGTCCGCCGACCTCGCCGCGCCCGCCCGCCAGGTCGGCGGAGGTGACGCGCACCTGCCGGTTCACGTCCGCGGCGGTGATGCCGAGGGCGAGCAGCCGGTCGGGCAGCGGCGTGATGCGGATCTCGCGGGCGACGCCGCCGACGCGCTCGACGCCGCCGACGCCCTTCACCCCCTGGAGGGTACGGGCGACCTTGTCCTCGACGAACCAGGACAGGTCGGCGGGCGTCATGGCCGGCGATTTCACCCCGTAGATGAGGATCGGCAGGCCGGTGATCTCGACGCGCTGGATGATCGGCTCGTCGATGGTGCGGGGCAGGTTGATGCGGATCTTCGAGACCGCATCCTTCACGTCGTTGACGGCCCGGTCGGTGTTCACCTCGAGCCGGAACTCGACGGTGGTGACGGAGGACCCTTCGGTGATCGCCGAGGTGATGTGCTTGACGCCGCGCACGCCCGCGATCGAGTCCTCGACCCATTTCGTGACCTGGGTCTGCAACTCGGACGGGGCGGCACCGCCCTGGGTGATCGTCACCGAGACGATCGGCACGTCCACGTTCGGCATGCGGGTGACCGCGAGCCCCCGGAAGCTGACGAGGCCGAGCACCACCAGCACGAGGAACAGGACGAGGGGCGCGATCGGATTCCGGATCGCCCAGGCGGAGATGTTCAGGCGCATCGGGGCAACCCGTCAGAGAACCAGTTGGATGAGGCGGAGGCGGAGACCGCCTCAGCGCAGCGCGGCGTCGGCGGTGGCCCCCGGCGAGGGCGCGGACGAGGTCGCGGCCGGATTCCGGCCCTGGCGGGCGAGCGCCACGGGCCGGACGCGGTCGCCGTCGCGGAGGAAGCTGCCGGCGCGGGCCACGACCCGCTCGCCCTCCGACAGGCCGGAGCGGATCTCGATGTCGTCGTCGTCGGACAGGCCGGTGCGGACCTCGCGGGCCTCGACCTTGTCGTCCGCCACGACCAGCACGGAGCTGCGCTTGCCGCCGCCGTAGAGGACGGAGGCCTGGGGCACGGTGACGCCGCGGGTGCGGGCGAGTTCGACCGCACCGCGGGCGAAGGTGCCGATGCGCAGGCGCGGATCGGGATCGAGGCGCACCCGGACCTTGCCGAGCCGGCTCGCCTTATCGACCTCCGGATAGACCGCGCGGACGCCGCCCGCGACGCGCTCGCCCTCGCCGATCTCGATGAAGGCGGGGGCGCCCTCGCGCAGCAGCGGCAGCTTGGTCTCGATGACCTCCGCCTCCAGCTCGATCTCGCCGCGGGCGATCAGCCGGAACAGCGGCTCGGCCGACGAGGACGTCGCCATGCCGACCCGCGCCGTGCGGCGGCTGACGATGCCGGCTTCCGGCGCGCGGATCTCGGTGCGGGCGAGCCGCAGTTCGAGTTCGTCGCGCACGGCCCTGGCCTGCGCCAGCTCGGCGCGCGCCATGGCGAGCCCGTTGCGGGCGAAGGCCAGCTTGCCCTCCGCCTGCCGCAGGCCGGCGGTGCGGCCCTCCATGATCACGGCGGTGGTGTTGCCGGTCTGAATCAGCTGCTTGGCGCGGTCGTAGGCGAGGTGCGCTTCGAGTTCGGCGGCCTCCGCCTGCTCGATGTTGCTCTGGGCCTGCGGCACGGCGGCCGAGGCCTTGTCGATCAGCGCGTTCTGCTGGGCGAGCTGCCGGTCGATCAGGTCGCGGTTGAGGCGGGCCAGCACCTGCCCCTTCTCGACCCGCATGCCCTCCTCGGTCAGCAGCTCGACGAGGCGGTAGCCGTCGATCTCGGGGGTGACGAGGATCTCGTCGCGCGGCACCAGCGTGCCGGTGACGACGACGCTCTCGACGATCTCGCGCCGCTCGGCCTCGACCACGCTGACGGCGGGCGCCGGGGCGGTCTTCGCCGGGGGCGACGCGGTCTCGGCCCGAGCCGGAACGAATCCCGTCGCGGCGAGCAGGAGGGCAGGGAGGGCTAGGGTGCGTACGGCTCTCATCGGCCGGTCTCCTGGGCGAGCGGGGCCAGGGGAAGCGTGCCGGACAGGCCGGCATCGATCGCGGCCTGGAGCTGCGCCACGGCCGGGCCGGCGTCGTAATCGGCGTTCAGGGCCCGGCTCACGATCATCCCCTTCATCAGCGGTGCCACGGCATCGAACAGGGCGGCCGGGTCGCAGTCCGGCGAGGTCTTGATCGCGTCGAACATCGCGATGAGCCAGGTCCGGCCCTCCTCGTCGCCGCGCTCCACCATCGCCCCGATATCGGGATTGCGGGTCGACTCCGCCCAGACCGTTTCTTCCACGACATCACCCGCGAGGCGGCGATCCTGCGCCTCGACGTCTGGGCGGAGTCGACCCGCAATCCCGATATCGGGGCGATGGTGGAGCGCGGCGACGAGGAGG
>NZ_BPRD01000244.1 GCF_022179745.1 Methylorubrum podarium | reverse complement strand
GCGAGCAGGGCGTCGCCGGTCATGCCGGGCATGCGCTGGTCGGAGACCACGACGGCGATGTCGGGCTCGGAGCGCAGGATGTCGAGCGCCTCCTCGGGCTTGGCCGAGGTGAGCACCCGGTACTCTTCCTCGAACAAATCCTCCAGAGCGATCAGGATGTCCGGCTCGTCATCGACGGCCAGGATCGTGCCTTTGCTCATGCCGGTGCCGGTTGCCTCGGAATGCCGATGACGAAGCTCGCGCCGCCGCCCGGCGCCGTCTCGACGGTCAGCGAGCCGCTATGCGCCTGAACGACGCTGTACGCAATCGCCAAGCCGAGTCCCGTTCCCGACCCGACCGGCTTCGTGGTGAAGAACGGCTCGAAGATCTTTTCCCGCAGGTCTTCCGGGATGCCGGGCCCGGTATCGCTGATGCGGATCATGTCGGTTTCGGCGTCCGAGTAGGTCGCCACCGTGATCGTGCCCTCGCCGGGGATCGCGTCCGCGGCGTTGCCGAGGATGTTCATCACGACCTGGTTGAGGAGCGCCGGGGTGCAGGAGATCTCAGGCCGGCCGGAGAAATCGCGCGCCACGTGGATGCGCGTGCCGAGCTTGTGCTGGATCAGCGCCAACACCGTCTCGATCGCCTCCGGCACGTTGACGAGGCCGCGCTCGCCCTCGTCGAGCCGCGAGAACTTGCGCAGGTTCAGGACGAGATCCTGGATGCGGGTGAGGCCGAGCCGCATCGAGCCGACGCGGTCGCGCGCCTTCGTCAGCGCCCGCTGTCCCTCCGGCGCCTCGGGGGGAGGCAGTTCCCCGAGCAGGCGCTCCACCGTGCCCTGATGCGCCAGGATGAAGGCGAGCGGGTTGTTGATCTCGTGGGCGATGCCCGCCACCAGCTCGCCGAGGGAGGCCATCTTGGCGGCCTGGACGAGCTTGGCCTGCGCCTCCGTCAGTTTGCGGTTGGCATCCTCGAGATCGCGGTTGGCCTGTTCCAGGGCGTCGGCGAGCGCGGCGCGGGCGGCGGCCGCCTCGGCCTCGGCGCGGGCGCGCTCCACCGCACGCTCGCGGTCG
Organism: Methylorubrum podarium; assembly: GCF_022179745.1. Taxonomy (GTDB): domain Bacteria; phylum Pseudomonadota; class Alphaproteobacteria; order Rhizobiales; family Beijerinckiaceae; genus Methylobacterium; species Methylobacterium podarium. The sequence goes on along the minus strand of NZ_BPRD01000244.1, from coordinate 2,708 downwards.
CCGAACTCGCCGGAGATGCGGCGGTTGTCCTCCTCCAGCAGGCGGCGGCGGACGAGGCCGCGCACCCGCATCGCCAGCACCTCGCCGTCGGCCTTCGAGACCACGTCGTCGGCGCCGGCGGCGAAGGCGGCGACGAGGAGGCTCTTGTCCGGCTTGTCGCCGGCCATGCCGACGAGGGGGAAGGCGTTGCCGCCCCCCTCCGGCGCCATCATCCGGCGCTCGGCGATCTCGGTGCAGAGCGCGATGCCGTCATAGGCGCTGCCGACGAGGTCGAGGGTGACGCAGTCGAAGGCGGCGCCGGGCTCGTCGAGGGCCGCGAGCGCCGCCGAGCGGTCGGCCGCGGCGACCACGGTGTGGCCCTCCTGGGTGAGGAGCCCGGTGAAGAAGGCGCGGTAGGTGGCGCTGCCGTCGACGACCAGGACCCGGCCGCGGCGGAAGGCGGCGCCGGACGGCCCTTCCGCCTGCCCGCCCCGGCGCTCGCGCAGCAGCGCGCGGATGCGCAGCACGAGCAGGTCGCGGTCGGCCGACTTCTCGACATAAGCGTCGGCACCGCTCTCGAAGCCGTGGCGCTCGCCGTTGCGGGTGCCGGTGAGCATCACCACCGGCAGCGCCCGGGTACGCAGCGACAGGCGCATCTGCCGGGTGAACTCGTCGCCGTTCATGCCGGGCAGGTGATGGTCGGCGACGACGAGGTCCGGCAGGTCGGTGTTGAGCAGGTCGAGGGCGGCCTCCGCCGTGGCGCAGCGCTGCACCGCGAAACCCTGCGCTTCGAGCTGGAGACGGAGTTCGAGCGCCTGGGTCTCCGAATCCTCCACCAGCAGCAGCCGGTGGCCCGGCGCGGCGGCGGGCGATGCGCTCGCAGTCATGCTGGCTTCCTCTGCGCGAGCCGCAGGAGATGGGGCGCCACCTGATCGACGGGCAGCACGCGGGACGCGGCGTTGAGGCGCACGGCCGCCGCGGGCATGCCGTAGACGACGGCGCTGCTCTCGTGCTCGGCCACCGTGGCGGCGCCGGCCTTGCGCATGTCGAGCAGCCCTTGCGCGCCGTCCTCGCCCATGCCGGTGAGCAGCACGCCGATGCCCTGCGGCCCGGCCTGCCGGGCGACCGAGCGGAACAGCACGGTCGCCGCCGGGCGCTGGCCGCCGACGGGGGCGGCGTCGCTCACCCGCAGCGTGCCGTTCGGACCGAGTTCGAGATGCCGGTCACCGGGGGCGACGTAGACGTGGCCGGGCTGCATCGTCTGCCCGTCCCGCGCCACGCCGACGCTGAGGGGCACCACGCCGTCGAGCCAGCTCGCGAACCCGTCCATGAAGGCCGCGCCCATATGCTGCACGAGCAGGACGGGAAGCGGGAAATCCGCCGTGAGGCCGCCGATGACCCGCGCGAGCGCCGGCGGCCCCCCGGTCGAGGCGGCGACCGCCAGCACGCTCGGCGCGGCCTCCGTGTCGGAGAGGATCGGCAGCTCGGCTGCGGGCGCCGCCTTGCGCGCGCTCCATTCCGCGCCGATCGGCCGGCGCCGGATCACCGGAACCGCGGCCATGATGCGCAGCTGCGTGCAGATCTGGCCTGCGATCGCCTCGTAGCTGTCGTTGGTGGTGGCCACCGGCTTCTCGACCACCGAGAGCGCGCCCGCCCGGAGCGCGTTCATCGAGATCTTGAGCGAGGCATCCTCGACGGAGTCGGCAATTACCACGATCGGCGTCGGCCGGCTCGCCATGATCCGGCGGGTCGTCTCCAGCCCGTCGATGCCGGGCAGGCGGATGTCCATCGAGATCACGTCCGGCCGCACGGTCTCGATCGCCGCGAGCGCCGCCTCGCCGGATTCGACCGCGCCGGCCAGTTCCAGCCGCGCGTCGCGGGCGATGATGTGGGTGAGGAGGATCCGCACCACGAGCGAGTCCTCGACAACCAGTACGCGCACGCGCGGGTTCTCAGCCCCTCCGTTCACAGCAACTGACCGATGGTATCCAGGAGTTCGCGCTGATCGAATTTCTGCTTGGTCAGATAGGCGTCGGCGCCGAGTTCCAACCCTCTCGCCACGTCCTCGTCGTCGCCGCGGGAGGTCATCAGCACGATCGGAAGTCGCGCGAAATCCGCCTCGGCCCGCAGCGCCTCGACGAGGCCGAAGCCGGTCAGCCGCGGCATCTCCACGTCGGCGACGACGAGGTCGACCGGCTCGATCCGCGCCCGGAGGCGGTCGAGCGCCTCCTGCCCGTCGACGCAGACGATCACGCGGTAGCCCGCCGCTTCCAAAATGCTCTTCTCCAGGGTGCGGGTCGTGATCGAGTCGTCCACGACAAGAATCGTCGAACGTCGCTTTTCCTGGATCGTTCCGCTGCCGTCCTCCACGCCTCTCGCCGCAGGCCGCGCGGCGCGCGGACCGGCGCGGCCGAGCCGGTCGATCAGCCCGTCGGGATCGAGGACGAGGGCGGGCGTGTCGGTGCCGAGGATCACGGTTCCGGTGACGAGGCCGGGATCGCTGCCGATCGGCGGCGCGGGCAGGACGAGGAGCGTGCGCACCTCCTCCAGCCGGTCGACGGCGAGCAGGCATCGCCCGCGGGTGCCGCGCAGGCGCACGACCGGGATCGTCGCCCCCTCCGGGCGGTCGGAGCCGAGGCCGAGCAGGTCCCCGAGTTCGGCGACCGGCAGCGTCACGGCTTCGCCGCCCTCCACCGCCACCCGAGCGACCGGCCGGCCCGCGACGGTCG
>NZ_BPRD01000243.1 GCF_022179745.1 Methylorubrum podarium | reverse complement strand
AGCCGCAATTCGAGGCCGGCCGCGAGCGGGTCGGGCGCGGCGGCCTCGAATTGCGGCTTGATCAGCGCGGCGAGGGCCGCCTCGTCGGCGAGCTGCGCGGCCACCGCCGGCAGGACCAGCCGCAGGCCGATGAAGCTGACGTCGATGGTGGCGAGACGCGGCGCGGGCCGGATCGCAGCCGGGGCGAGGGCGCGGATATCGGTGCCCTCCAGGCTGGTCACCCGCGCGTCGGCGCGCAAGCGCGCGTCGAGCTGGTCGCGGCCGACATCGACGGCGTGGACGTGGGCGGCCCCACGCCGCAGCAGGACGTCGGTGAAGCCGCCGGTCGAGGCGCCGACATCGAGGCAGGGCAGGCCGGCGGGCTCGAGGCCGAAGGCGTCGAGCGCCGCGGCCAGCTTGAGACCGCCGCGGGAGACGTAGGGGTGGGGCGCCGAGGCCTCGATCCGCGCGCCCGCGCCGATGAGGTCCGAGGGGCGCGTGACGAGGCCGCCGTCGGCGTGGACGAGGCCGGCTTCGATCGCCGCCCGCGCCTGCGCCCGGCTGCGGAAATGCCCGTGCTCGACCAGGAACCGGTCGGCCCGCACCCGCTCGCCCGTCATCGGATCTCCCTTCCGGAACACGCCCGGCCGCGTCTTGGCCACTCGTTCTGGCCCGTCGTCCTGACCCGCCGTCCTCGGCAGACGACGCTCTCGCGATCGAGACGGATCGGTCCGTCCCCTGTCGAAACGCGCCGCGTCGCGTTACCTAGAGCATCGCCTGAGACGGTGCGTGCCGGCTTGTCCGAACCGGGCGATGCGACATCCACCGGCCGCGGTAGCCCGGATTCCGCACCGCCTCAAGCGGCGGCGCGGTGCCGGGCGGGACCGCCGGGATGCAACGGAGCGAGTCAGTTCATGAGAGGTGCCATCATGCGAGGGGCCACGATGCCTGCGATTCGACGCCTTCCTCTGGCCGTCCCCCTAGCCATCCCCTTGGCCATTCCCTTGGCCGCGGCCCTGCTCGCGGGCCTCGCCGGATCCGCCCTCGCGCAGGATGCGAAGGAGGCTCCCAAGGAGCCGGCCCCCGCCAAGACGGAGGCCGCGAGCGCACCGCAGACCTACGAGAGCGGGATCACCAACGGCAAGGGTGAGACCATCGGCAAGATCATGATCCGCGACGGGGCGAACTCCCTGGTGATGCGGCTGACGATCCAGCCCGGCGGCCTGCCTCCGGGCTGGCACGGCATCCATTTCCACGCCGTCGGCGACTGCTCGGACACCGAGAAGTTCGAGAAGTCGAAGGCCCACGTGAACCACGACCAGAGCAAGCACGGCCTGCTCAACCCCGACGGTCCGGACGAGGGCGACCTGCCCAACGTCTACGCCAACGCCGACGGCTCGGTGAACGCGGAAGTGTCGAGCGAGACCCCGCTAACCGGCGAGGGCGGCCTGCGCGACGGCGACGGCTCGGCGCTGATCATCCACGCCAACGAGGACGACCACACCAGCCAGCCGATCGGCGGCGCGGGCCCGCGGATCGGCTGCGCGGTGATCAAGTAGCTGGCCGCGGAAGCCCTCTCCCCTCTGCGGGAGAGGGTTCTTTGCGACGCTACCGCTTCAGGCTCACCACGCTGCCCTCGCGCTGCGCCGCCTTCTCCGGCAGGGCGGCGCGGACGGCCTTGAGGATGCCCTCGGCGTCGAGACCGGCCTCGGCGTACATCTTCTCGGGTTTGTCGTGGTCCTGGTAGACATCGGGAAGCGTCAGCGTGCGAACCCGGACCCGGCCCGCATCCAGAACGCCCCGCTCGGAGAGCAGGTGCAGCACCATCGCCCCGAACCCGCCGACCGAGCCCTCCTCCACCGTCACCAGAACCTCGTGGCTCATCGCCAGATCCACGATCAGCTCCGCGTCCAGCGGCTTGGCAAAGCGCGCATCCGCCACCGTGGCCGCCACGCCCTCCGCCTCCAGCGCGTCCGCCGCCTTCAGCGCCTCCGACAGGCGCGTGCCCAGCGACAGCAGCGCCACCCGCGCGCCCTCGGGACGCCGCACCACACGGCCGCGGCCGATCGCCAGCGGCTCGCCCCGCTCCGGCAGCTCCACGCCGACCCCCTCGCCGCGGGGATAGCGCAGCGCGATCGGCCCGGAATCATGCGCGTGGGCGGTCGCCACCATGTGCACCAGCTCGGCCTCGTCGGACGCCGCCATCACCGTCATGTTCGGCAGGCAGCAGAGATAGGCCAGATCGAACGCGCCCGCATGCGTGGCGCCGTCCGCCCCCACCAGCCCCGCCCGGTCGAGGCAGAACCGCACGGGCAGATTCTGCAAGGCCACGTCGTGCACGACCTGATCGTAGGCCCGCTGCAGGAAGGTCGAGTAGATCGCCACGAACGGCTTGTAGCCCTCCGTCGCCAAGCCGCCGGCAAAGGTCACCGCGTGCTGCTCGGCGATGCCCACGTCGAAGGTCTTGTCCGGGTGCGCCTTGCCGAACAGGTCGATGCCGGTGCCGCCGGGCATCGCCGCGGTGATCGCCACCACCTTCGGGTCGGCATCCGCCGCCTTGATCAGGCTCTCGCCGAACACCCGCGTATAGGCCGGCGCGTTCGCCTTGGCCTTGGCCTGGATGCCCGACACCACGTCGAACTT
>NZ_BPRD01000242.1 GCF_022179745.1 Methylorubrum podarium | reverse complement strand
TTTTCCGAAAGCCGGCGACCACCGTTCGGGATGATGCTCTAATTGACCTTCTCGCGGGCCAGCCGGTCGAGCACCTGCTTCAGCTCGCGCTCGCGGGCCGCCTGGGCCTCGACCCAGTCGCGGATCATCTGCTGCTCGGCGCGCATGTGCTGCACGAGTCCCTGGATGCCCTCGGCCAGATTGGTCATGGCCTGGGTCGCACCGCGGCCGCCGGCGCCCTCGGCGATGACGCCGCTCAACCGGTCCACGGCGGCTTGCAGCTCGCGGGCGATGGCCGGGTCGTGCTCCGGCGCCGGGCGCGCGGCTACGGCGGCAGTGGCGACCGCCTGCTCCTCGCCGGAGACGAGCCAGTCCTCCAGTTCGTTATGGAAGCGCGAATGGGCCTGCCCCGCCTGGAGGTCGAGGAAGCCGACGATCAGCGAGGAGGCGAGGCCGAACAGCGAGGCGGAGAAGGCGAGGCCGATCCCGGAGAGCGGGACCGCGAGCCCGCTCTTGAGTTCGTCGAACATCACCGCCGCGTCGCCGCCGCCGCGCATGCCGCCGATCACCGAGCCCACCGCCGAGAGCGTCTCGATCAGGCCCCAGAAGGTGCCGAGCAGGCCGAGCAGGATCAGGATGCCCGCGATGTAGCGCAGGATCTCGCGGCCCTCGTCGAGCCGCACGGCGGTGGTGTCGAGATGCGCGCGGGTGCTCGACAGGGTCATCCCCTCGCGCCGGGCGGTGATCGCCGGCAGCAGGGGCGCGAGCAGGGTCGGCCGGTCCTTCGGGTTCTGCCCGGCCGCCACCGCGTTGACGTAGCGCACCTCGCGAAACAGCCGCGTCACCTGCCCGAAGGCGAGGAGCACGGCGATCAGCAGCACGCCGAGGATCAGCCCGTTCAGACCCGGATTGGCGAGGAAGGCTGGCGTGATCTGCTTGTAGAGGACGAAGGCGAGGAAGCCCGCGAGCGCCAGGAACACCAGCATCCGCACCAGCGTCATGCCGGGCTTGGCGAGGGGAGGCGTGTCGGAGGACGCGGAACGGGCCGCCATCGGGTCCATACTCGTGTTGAGGCCACCGCGGATGCGATGGAGAAGTATCCTCCTGCTCGCACCTTGGCTGCAGCCGCCTGAGTGATCAAGCGCAGATGTCTGCCTTCTAAACTTTCACAATTGGCTTCATGTGAAGCGCTTCGGCAGCAGCCCTAAGAGCGGCACTACTTCATCCCCGTCGAATTCCATGAATTTATCGAAAATAAGACGGCGGCATCTCCAGTGTTATTCCAAACTGCACGATTTAAATTCCAGTAAATGCGATGTATAACTCGCCCATTTTCGAAATCTGAACTGTCCGTCCCCGGTCTTGTGAACAAGACAATTATGCTTCCAGCATTTACATTCACGTCCGGAAACCAGAAAAAATTCCTTAGACGAGAAGAAATATGATCGGCGCCAAAAAATGTAGTATCTGCTAACGCATAAAAATTGAGGCTACAATCATTGATCGCGCGCAGTACGACATATTCCTTGCTATAGTCGCCTTTTCCATGAATCGAGAGTATTTTCAGATCCATCTGATACTCCGCAATCAGAAAATTCGTATCAGCAAGCGAAGCCGGATTCGCCTGCCACACAGAATATTAGCTCTAGGTTGCGAATTTCAACGCGATCTGGTCGATTGGACACGCCATTCATAAAATGACTAATCCCACTCGCGCGGCCAGGTCTCCTCCAGATGCGGCCCAAGCCGGACCGCCCAGACGCGCTTGGCCAATCCCGTCGCGTCGTCGGTTTCGACCGCGACGCCGCACAGGGTGCCCTCGCCGGTGGCCGCTTCGAGCCGCGAGCCCGGCGTCTTCTGCAGGAAGCGGCGCACCGGCTCGTCCTTCTGCATGCCGAGGATCGAATCGTAGTCGCCGCACATGCCGGCATCGGAGAGATAGGCGGTGCCGCCGGGCAGGATGCGGTGGTCCCCGGTCGGCGCGTGGGTGTGGGTGCCGACGACGAGGCTGGCGCGGCCGTCGAGGAAATGCGCCATGGCCTGCTTCTCGCTGGTGGCCTCGGCGTGGACATCGACGATCACCGCGTCCGCCGCCGCCCCGAGGGGGCAGGCCTCCAGCTCCCGGTCGGCCGCGGTGAAGGGATCGTCGAGGGGGTCGAGATAGAGGCGGCCCATGACGTTGACCACGAGCACGCGGGCGCCGCGGGCCGTCTCGATCACCGTCGCGCCGCGGCCGGGGGTGCCGGGCGGGTAGTTCGCCGGCCGGATCAGCCGCGGCTGGCGGGCGATGAAGACGAGCGCCTCGCGCTGGTCGAAGGAGTGATTGCCGAGCGTCACCGCGTCGGCGCCGGCCTGGAGGATCTCGTCGCAGATCGATTCGGTGATGCCGAAGCCGCCGGCGGCGTTCTCGCCGTTGATCACCACGCAATCGAGGCGCCAGCGCTCGCGCAGGCCGGGCAGCCGGTCGGCGACGGCGTGGCGGCCGGGGCGTCCGACGATGTCGCCGAGGAAGAGGATGCGCATCGTATCGAGGAATCAGCTTTGCCGGAGCGGCACGGGTCCGGTCTCGGTCACGAGATGGTCGAGGGGGCGGTCGTGCGGCTCGGCCGGGACGCGCTCGATCTCCTGGACCGAGAAGGCGATGCCGACCGTCAGCACGGGGCCGTTCTGGGACAGGCGCTCGATCGCCTGATCGTAGTAGCCCGCGCCGTAGCCGATGCGCTGGCCCGCGCGGTCGAAGGCGGCGAGCGGCACGATCAGGGCGGTGGGGTCGAGCGGCGGCAGGTCGTCGCGGGGCTCGCTGAGGCCGAAGCCGCCCTGCACCAGTTCCTCGCCCGCGCGCCACTCGCGGAAGACGAGACCCTGCTTCGTGACTTTGGGGAGAGCAACACGCTGGCCGCGGGCGAACAGGCGCTCGATCAGCGGGCGCGGGTCGATCTCGCTGCGGATCGGCCAGAAGGCGCCGACCAGCGGCGCCTGCGCGAGTTGGGGTATCGCCGCGATGGTCTCGGCGGCGGCGAGGGACCCGACGGCGCGGGCCTCGGGGGAGAGCGCGTCGCGGCGCGCCAGCGCCTCGGCGCGGAGGCTCGCCTTGAGCGAGCGTTCGGGGGAAGAGTGCGGAGCCACCTGAGCCGTTGGAGTGTCGATCCCGGGAAACCTACAGAGTAGGTGGGCGCCGTGTTGGCCAAGTCCACGGACGAGGCCAGTGACAGCTCCCTAGGGAGTCGATAAGGCCCCGGGGAAAGTTCTCCTGACGAACCCTGCAGCCCCGCCCGCCAGAGATAGACGTGCCGGGGCCCGGGCGCCAGGGGCTGAACGCGATGCAGGCACGATTTTCGAAGCCGGCGCGATTGTCCGGTCCGAAGGCCATCATGGGTCGATGTGCCAGAAGGCGCGGGCCGGCTCCGGCAGGTCGGCGAGCGCGCGGCGACGAGCTTCCCGATCCACGTGCGCCCACAGCACTCCGGCCAGCGCCGCGATCGAGCCGTCCGGGGAGCAGTTGTGGTCGGCGCGCACGCCGCGAACCTCCTCCTCCAACGCTGCCCGCTCTTCGAAGGGGCGGGGAGGTTCGTCGGGGTTCCAGCCCTCCACGAAGATCGCCCGAAGCACCGGGGGCAGCGCGGCGGCGAAGATCAGGCCCTGCCGGGCGCTCAGACGGCGGCGGAAGACGACGAAGACGCCGTAGAGAGTCGCGTAGGTCTGGTTCGTGGTGGCGTGATCGAGGGTCGCGCGGGCGGCGAGCATGAAGTGCTCGAAGTCGCGCGAGGCCCGCCAGCATTCCTGCGGGACGGTCATCGGCGGGCTCCGGGTCCGGCGGTGTCGGGGCCGAACCTCGCACGCTCCGCCGCTCCGGTCAGCCCCCGCCCTGGCCCGGCGTCTGTCCCACGGACTGCCCCGACAGTGCCCGGGCCAGCCGGTCGATGCGCTCGGCGGCGACGCCGACGCCGCTGGCGAGCCGCGCCTGCTCGGCGGCGCCCTGGGCGGCATTCCGCTCCAGGTCGGCGATGCGCCGTTGCGCCTCGTGCAGCTCGTCGGCGAGCGTCAGCGAGGCCATGACGTGCAGGCGCATGTCGCCGATCTCGCCGAAGGCGGCGCGCATCTGCGTGACCCGCTCGTCGAAGGTCTGGGCGAGGGCGGAGAGATGATCCTCCTCGCCAGGGCCGCAGGCCATCCGGTAGCTCTTGCCCGCGATGGTGACGTTGACGTGCGGCATCCGGCTTGAACCTGACTCGAACTCAGCGTCCGGCGGGGCCGGACAGCACGTCTTCCACCGTCTCGATGGCGCGATCGAGGCGGCGGTTCACCTCGCCGGTGGTGCTCGTCATCCGGGCGAGCCGCGCGCCCGCCGCGTCGAGCTCGGCGGCCAGCCGCACCCGGTCCTCCTCCAGCAGGGCGAACTCGGTCTCGCGGTCGCCGCGGCTGCGCTCGGCCTCGAGCTTGCGGGCCACCGCCGTCTCGAGCAGCGCCAGCGCCGTGTCGAGCCGGTGCAGCGCCTCCTCCAGGCCGCCGCCGTCCTGCCCCGCTGCCTGCCCCGTCGCGTGCCCCTTGGCCTGCGTCACCCTTGTCTCCGTTCGCGCCATATCCACCCGCGCCATGTCCACCCGTCGGTCGTCGCTTCGTCGGAGCCTGCCACGGAACGCGTTCCGCGTCGTCGCGGCGAGGACGCAAACGGCCGGAGGCGGAGGGACTTCCGCGGTACTCCGAATCCTCGCTGCGAACAGGTTTCAGCCAAGAGCATTCGAAATTCCAGCCGATTCACAGGCCTGCCCACGATCTTTGACAGGCCCCGGCGCCATGTTAGAGAGCCCGCGCCCGGCCCCGATCCCCCGGCGCGGGGCCGCCCGACGGATTCCCAGAACCGTGACCCTTCCAGGCTCCCCGCTCAGACCGTCCGCCGACCGGACGGGTGCGGGCCGCCTTCCGGTTCATCCCCCGTTCAGTACCGCCCCGCTTGGAGCGGTCTCACCGTCATCGGACGCCGCGCGCGCAGGCTGCCGGCCGACCCGACCTGTTTCCCATCGGCGCGCGGATGCGCCCCATTTCGAAGGAGTCACGCCGTGACCGTCAAGGTTGCCATCAACGGGTTCGGGCGCATCGGCCGCAACGTGCTGCGCGCCATCGTCGAGGCCGGCCGCACCGACATCGAGGTCGTTGCCATCAACGATCTCGGCCCGGTCGAGACCAACGCCCACCTCCTGCGCTACGATTCCGTGCACGGCCGCTTCCCGGCCGAGGTCGCGGTGGACGGCGACGACATCGTCATCAACGGCAAGCGCATCCGCGTCACCGCCGTGCGCAACCCGGCCGAGCTGCCCCACCGCGACCTCGGCGTCGAGGTCGCCATGGAGTGCACCGGCATCTTCACCTCGAAGGACAAGGCCAAGGCGCATCTCGACGCGGGCGCCAAGCGCGTCCTCGTCTCGGCGCCCGCCGACGGCGCCGACCTGACCGTGGTCTACGGCGTGAACCACGAGGGGCTCACCGCCGACCACCTCGTCGTCTCGAACGCGTCGTGCACCACGAACTGCCTCGCCCCGGTCGCCAAGGTGCTTAACGAGACGGTGGGCATCGAGCGCGGCTTCATGACCACGATCCACTCCTACACCAACGATCAGCCCTCGCTGGATCAGATGCACAAGGATCTCTACCGGGCGCGCGCCGCCGCGCTCTCGATGATCCCGACCTCGACGGGTGCGGCCAAGGCCGTCGGCCTCGTGCTGCCGGAGCTGAAGGGCAAGCTCGACGGCACCGCGATCCGCGTGCCGACCCCGAACGTCTCGGCGGTCGACCTCGTCTTCACCGCCAAGCGCGAGACCTCGGTCCAGGAGATCAACGACGCGATCAAGGCGGCCGCCGCCGGCCCGCTCAAGGGCGTCCTCGGCGTGACCGACCGGCCGAACGTGTCGATCGACTTCAACCACGATCCGCACTCGTCGACCTTCCACCTCGACCAGACCAAGGTCATGGACGGCACCTTCGTGCGCATCCTGTCCTGGTACGACAACGAGTGGGGCTTCTCGAACCGCATGGCCGACACCGCCGTGGCCATGGCCAAGCTGATCTGACGCTCTAGCTACGCTTCCACGGGGACGGCCGACCGTTCGGACCGGCCGCCCCCGAAGGCCTTCGCGTTTTTTAAGGCGAGCCCGGCTCGCCGAAGATCCAAGGTGCGTGAGCGATGACCGAGACTTCGCCGGCCAAGCCTTCCGGGGGCGACTTCATTCCCCCGACCTCGTCCTCCACGCCGACCGCTGCGCCGCCCGTCGCGACACCGACCCCCGCGGCCCCGCCGCCGAGCGTCGGCAAGGCCGAGCTGCCCGCCTCCGCCATCGGCCACCACGCCGACCAGCTCGCCCGCATCGAGGACAAGACGGCGCGGATCGAGGACAAGTATGCCCGCTCCGAGGCGCTGCTCTCGCGCGTCGAGGAGAAGGTCGAATCCGCCTCCGCCCGGATGAACGACGCGGCCCGCCAGGCCGACCTCTCGTCCCTGCGCAGCGAGGTCCGCACCCTGTCCGACCGGGTCGGCCGCCTGCCCGGCACCGGCGCCCTCGTTCTGACGGCGATCATCACCGCCGTGCTCACCGTCGCGCTGATGGTCGCCGTGCAGCGGCTGAACCTCGACCGGATGCTGCCGCACAGCCTCGGCGGCCAGAACCAGACGAACTCCGCCAATCCCCCGGCGTCCAACCCTTAAGAAGAACCGCACGCAGCCATGACGGATTTCCGCACCCTCGACGATGCCGGCCCGCTTAAGGGCAAGCGCGTGCTGCTGCGCGTCGATCTCAACGTGCCGATGGAGGGCGGCCGCGTCACCGACGCGACCCGGATCGAGCGCGTGGTGCCGACGATCCGCGAGATCGCCGAGGCGGGCGGGCGGGTGATCCTGCTCGCGCATTTCGGCCGCCCCAAGGGCAAGCCGGACCCGAAGGAGTCGCTCAAGCCTCTCCTGCCGACGCTCTCGGAGAAGCTCGGGCGTCCGGTCGCCTTCGGCGAGGACTGCGTCGGCGAGGCCGCAGCCAAGGCCGTCGCCTCGCTGAACGACGGCGACGTGCTGCTCCTCGAAAACACCCGCTACCACGCGGGCGAGGAGAAGAACGAGGCCGCGTTCGCGCAGGCGCTCGCGGAGAACGGCGACCTCTACGTCAACGAGGCGTTCTCCGCCGCCCACCGGGCCCACGCCTCGACCGAGGGGCTCGCCCGCCTGCTCCCGGCCTTTGCCGGTCGCCTGATGCAGGCCGAACTCGACGCGCTCACCAAGGGCCTCGAAGATCCGGCCCGTCCGGTCATCGCCATCGTCGGCGGCGCCAAGGTCTCGACCAAGATCGATCTCCTGGAAAACCTCGTCGCCAAGGTCGACATGCTGGTGATCGGCGGCGGCATGGCCAACACGTTCCTGCACGCGCAAGGGAAGGATGTCGGCAAGTCGCTGTGCGAGAAGGATCTCGCCGAGACCGCCCGGCGCATCCTGGCCGCGGCCAAGGAGAAGAACTGCACCATCATCCTCCCCGTCGATGCGCTGGTCGCCCGCGAGTTCAAGGCGAACGCCGAGAACGAGACCGTGCCGGTCGATGCGGTGCCCTCCGACGCGATGATCCTCGATGTCGGCGCCTCCTCGATCGCCACGATCGACGGCGCCATCGACGAGGCGCGGACGCTGGTCTGGAACGGTCCGCTCGGCGCCTTCGAGCTGACGCCCTTCGACACCGGCACCGTGGCGGTCGCTCAGCACGCCGCCCGGCGGACCAAGGCCGGCCAGCTCGTCAGCGTGGCGGGCGGCGGCGACACCGTGGCGGCCCTCAACCATGCGGGCGTCGGCGAGGATTTCTCCTACGTCTCGACGGCGGGCGGCGCCTTCCTCGAATGGCTGGAGGGCAAGGAACTGCCCGGCGTCGAGGCGCTGCGGGCCAAGAGCTAACACCCGGCTTCACCCTCCCCCCAACGGATCTCGGGCTTGCCCGAGACCCGCAAGTAGGTGCCCAAGTCGGGCAGGCCCGACTTGGGTGGGGGGAGAGTGCCCGCGGAGCGGGCGGGTGAGGGGCCAGCTCAGGTCTTTCCGGAAGCGGCGCTCCCCTCACCCGACCCCCTTCGGGGGCCACCCTCTCCCGCAGAGGGGAGAGGGAGATGCGCGGCCATCGTTGTGTGCTTGGGTGTCAGGCCGCCTCGCCCAGGCACCACGCCAGAATCCCCTTCTGCGCGTGCAGACGGTTCTCGGCCTCGTCGAACACCACCGATTGCGGGCCGTCGATCACCTCGGCGGTGACCTCCTCGCCGCGATGGGCCGGCAGGCAGTGCATGAAGATCGCGTCCTTGGCCGCGGCCTTCATCAGCGCCGCGTCCACGCGGTAGGGCGAGAGCAGGTTGTGGCGGAAGTGCTCGTCGTCGTCGCCCATCGAGACCCAGCAATCGGTCACGACCGCGTCCGCCCCCTCCACCGCCGCGTAGGCGTCGGTGGTGGCGTGAACGCGCGCGCCCTCGCGCTCGGCCCAGGCGACGAGGGCGGGCGGCATCGCCAGCTCGTTCGGCGCGGCGACGTTGAGGGTGAAATCGAACCGCGCCGCGGCGTGGACCCAGCTCGCCAGCACGTTGTTGGCGTCGCCCGACCACGCGACGGTGCGGCCCTTGATCGGTCCGCGATGCTCCTCGAAGGTCAGCACGTCGGCCATGATCTGGCACGGATGCGAGACCTTGGTCAGCGCGTTGATCACCGGCACGGTGGCGTGCTCGGCCAGTTCCACCATCAGGGTGTGGTCGAGGGTGCGGATCACGATCGCGTCGACGAAGCGCGAGAGCACGCGGGCGGTGTCGGCCACCGTCTCGCCGCGGCCGAGCTGCATCTCCTTGCCCGTCAGCATCAGGGTGTCGCCGCCGAGCTCGCGCATCGCCACGTCGAAGGAGACGCGGGTGCGGGTCGAGGGCCGGTCGAACACCATCGCCAGCATCTTGCCGGTGAGCGGTCGCTCCGCCGCGCGCTGGCCCTTCACCCGCGCGCGCTTCATCGCGGCGGAGGCGTCGAGGACGCCGCGCAGGGTCTCGGCCGAGAAGTCCTTCAGGTCGAGGAAGTGGCGGACATGCGGGCCGCCGCCGTTCAGGGTCGTGGTCATCTCACATACTTCGCTCGCGGTCCCACCTTCAGGCGGCACCGCGCATCTGCGCCTCCAGATCGGTCGCCGCGGCCTCCAGCCGGGCCACGGCCTCGTCCACCTCCGCCTCGCCGACGATCAGCGGCGGCAGGAGGCGGATCACGTTGTCGCCCGCCGGAATCACCAGCAGGTGCCGCGCGCGGGCGGCCGCGGCGAACTCGGTGTTCGGCAGGTTGAGCTTGAGGCCGCGCATCAGCCCCTGCCCCCGCAGCTCGGCGAAGACGTGGGGGTGGCGGTCGATCAGCCCGGCGAGCTTCTGGGTCAGCAGCAGGCCCATGCGCTCGACATGCGCGAGGAAGCCGTCCGCCAGCACCACGTCGAGCACGGCGTTGCCCACCGCCATGGCGAGCGGGTTGCCGCCGAAGGTGGTGCCGTGGGTGCCCGCCGTCATGCCGCGGGCGGCCTCCGCCGTGGCGAGGCAGACGCCGAGGGGGAAGCCGCCGCCGATGCCCTTGGCCGCGCTCATGATGTCGGGCGTGACGCCCGACCATTCATGCGCGAAGAACCTGCCCGTGCGCCCGACGCCGGTCTGCACCTCGTCCATGATGAGGAGCAGGCCGTGCGCGTCGCACAGCCCGCGCAGGCGCCGCAGCGTCTCGCCGGGAATCACCCGCAGGCCGCCCTCCCCCTGGATCGGCTCGATCATCAGGGCGGCGGTCTCCGGGCCGATCGCGGCCTCGAGCGCGTCGAAGTCGCCGACCGGCACCTGATCGAAGCCCTCCACCTTCGGGCCGAAGCCCTCGATGTATTTCTGCTGGCCGCCGGCGGCGATGGTCGCGAGCGTGCGGCCGTGGAAGGCGCCCTCGAAGGTGATGATGCGGTAGCGCTCCGGATGGCCGCCGGCCGCATGGTACTTGCGGGCGATCTTGATGGCGGCCTCGTTGGCCTCGGCGCCGGAATTGGCGAAGAAGGCGACGTCGGCGAAGGTCGCGTCCACGAGCCGCCGGCCCAGCCGCTCCCCCTCCGGGATCTGGAACAGGTTCGAGGTGTGCCAGAGCTTTTGCGCCTGCGCCGTCAGCGCCTCCACGAGGTGCGGATGGGCGTGGCCCAGCGCGTTGACGGCGATGCCGGCACCGAAGTCGAGGTAGCGGTCGCCATCCTCGGCGACCAGCCACGCGCCCTCGCCTCGCTCGAAGGCGATCGGCGCGCGGGCATAGGTCGGCAGCAGGGCGGAGGTCACGCGGGTCCGTCTCCTCGGGCTCGATCCGGGGGAAGTCGCCAAAAGAAAGTGCCGCCTCGGGGGACGGGCGGCACGCGCGCGATTACTATGAAACAGGACGCTCCTGTCAATCGCGGCGGCGGCATTGCCGGGCCCGATTCGATCGGAGGTGGTGCCGAACAGCCCCGCGCACGCGGGTTCAGGCCCGCTGCAGCCGCGCCGCCTCGGTCGGCGAGCGCCCGATCACCTTGCGGAAGGTGCGCCCCATCCGCCGCGCATCGGGAAAGCCTGCGCGCTTGGCCGCCTCGCCCAGCGACACCGTTCCGGAGCGGATCAGCGATTGGGCCAGGGTCACGCGCTCGCGCAGGACATATTGATAGGGCGTCACGCCGAAGCTGCCCTTGAAGGCCCGCACGAAGTAGCCCTCGCTGAGGCCCGCCGCCTGCGCCATCTCGCGCAGGGACAGGGGCGCATCGATCCGCTCGGCGACGAGGTCGCGCACCCGCCGCGCCTGCCGGGCGGTGAGCGCCGCGCTCCGGCGCGGGCCGGGGGGCGTCAGCGCACCGGAGGCGCGCAGCACCGCCAGCGCCACGCTGTCCACCAGGAGCGCGTCCGCGGCGGTGTCGTGCCCGCCCGCCTCCTGCCCGAGGGCGGCCAGCAGGTGGAACACGGTCATCCGCTCGGAGAGGTCGCAGGTGAGAGTCGCGAACTCGGCCCGGGCGAGCGGGGCCTCGGTCATCCGCTCCACCGCCGCCGGCATGAAGGCGAGGTAGCGCCCGCGGCAGGGCCCGCTCCAGCGCGTGCTGCCGGCAAAGCCGGGTCCGCGCAGCACGAAGGCGTCGCCGCTCCGCTCGTCCGGCGGCTCGTCCGGTACGGCCGCGTCGCGGAAGGTCAGCCGGGTCCGCCGCTCGCCGTGACGGCCTTCGGGCGCATCGTCGTGCCGAGTACCCTGCCGAGTGCCGTGCCCGTTGCCTTGCAACAGGCCCTGCCAAGTGCCGACGAGGAGGCCGTCCACGCGGTGGGTGCTGTGCCCCGCGGACGCGTAGGCGAAGTCGAGGAAGGCGATGCCGTCGAGGCCGCTGGCGGGGATCTGGCCGAAGATCTGGTCGGGCGGAGCGGAGAGCTCGCCCTGCACGGAGGCGTTGACGAACGGAACGCTCATCGGCCGCTTCGCTCTCCCCGTCTCTGCCGCGTCGAGGCGGCGCGTTTCCCGTCCCGCCGTGTCGCGCGCGGACGCCGGTTTCGGCGGCCGGACGGCGCACGGTCATGCTTGCGGTCGGCCTGGCCAAACGATGCGCCGGCCGATCCCGTTCCTTTGCCGGCCAAGCTGCAGAGCGAGCTGCAGATCGAGCGGCGCATCACGTCGCGCGCGACGCCGCGCACGGGCCGCGCACGACCGATGAACCCTACGGAAGCGATGGGGTCGACCGCTTCCGTAGGGCAGATAGCCCTGAGGTTCGCCCCGATCCGGGGCCGACCTCAGAGGCGACTTGAGGGGCTACTTGCCGAGCACGCCGCCCAGGAGACCACCCACCGCGCCGAGCACGGTGTCGAGGGTGCCGCCGACGAGGCCGCCGACCTGATCGATCGTGCCGGAGACGGCACCGAGTTCCTGGCTGAGATCGAGTTCCACGCCGACGCCGAGAGACAGACCGCCGCCGACCTGATCCAGCTCCGCAGCGTTCAGCTCACGGATGGTGTCAATGTTCTGCTGCATGTGTTCTCCTTAGTCCGTACGATATTGGAAGATCGTTCTGTATTTATGTCTTCCCGTGGAATAAGAGCGGCGTTGCTGCGCTGCTCTGCTAGATAAGGTACGGATATTATTCCGGCAGGCAACCCGGTTTGCGCTCGCGGATCGGAACGGATCGGAACGGAAACGCACTGATGGACAAATCTTGCCCTTCGAAATCACCACCGCTGGTCGTGAAAGCGCAGAGGTGGTCGCCGGCTGGCGGGATCGTTCCCGCGTTCTACGCCTTTCGGCTTTCGTCCGGGGCAGGCCGGGTGGGACATCCGCCGGCCCCGGGGCCGGGGAGCAAAAATTGACCTGCCCGGGGCGGGATCGCCGGCCCGGCCGCGCCGCCGGGTAAAAAGTTGAAATGATTGCGGATTACGACACCCATGCGTCAGAATAACGCAGCCTGCCGCGCTGTCGCAGGCCGGAATGCGGGCTTCGGGGAGGCGCGGCCGTGAACGCGCCGCTCTTCCGCCACGAGGTCGTCGAGGCGCGCCGGAGCGCCTGGCTCGGCGAGGCCCAGGTGGTGCAGCCGCTCTCCGTCCGCGTCGTGGTCGGGCTCTGCCTCGCCTTCGTCGTCCTGGTCGGCCTCTACGCCTGGCTCGGCAGCTACACCCGCCGCGTCCACGCCGACGGCCTGCTCGCGCCCGATATCGGGCTGATCACCGTGGCGAGCCCGCTCGCGGGGCGGGTCAGCGCGTCGGGCGTCAAGGAAGGCGACCGGGTCGAGCGCGGCCAGCTCCTCTTCACCATCGACCTCGACGCGGTCTCCGCCAGCGGCCCGACCCAGGAGCGGGTGATCGCCCAGCTCGGCCGCCAGCGCGAGAGCGTCGAGCGCCAGCGCGCCGCCCGCGCCGCCATGGCCGAGGCGGAGAAGGAGGGCCTGAGGGAGCAGATCGCCAACCTGGAGGCGCAGCGCGCCAAGATCGACGAGCAGCTCGCGCTCCAGGAGAAGCTCGTGCCGCCGCTCAAGGCCCGGGCCGACGAACTCGCCGACCTCGTGACCCGGGGCTTCGCCCGCGCGGCCGACTTCCAGAGCCAGAACTACCTCTACCTCCAGGCGACCTCGCAGCTGGCGCAGTTCCGCCAGGGCGGGCTGCAGGTCGAGGGCAAGCTCGGCGACCTGAAGGCCAAGCTCTCGACCTTCGACGAGACGCTCGCCCGCGACCTCGCCGAACTCGACCGCAGCGCCGCGCAGCTCGAACAGCAGCGGGCCGAGAGCGAGGCGCGCCGCGCCATCGAGGTGCGCGCGCCCGAGCGCGGCATCCTCACCTCGATCCGGGCGCAGGCCGGGCAGACCGTGGCGGCGGGGGCGAGCCTGCTGACGCTGCTGCCGAGCGACGGCCGGATGCAGGCGAACCTGTTCGTGGATTCCTCGGCGATCGGCTTCATCGAGCCGGGCGCCGGCGTGATGCTGCGCTACGCCGCCTTCCCGTTCCAGCGCTTCGGCCTGCACCGGGGCACGGTGACCGAGGTGACCCGCGCGCCGCTCGAAGGCGACGGCGCCGCCCAGCCGGAGGCGGCGCGCGACGCCGCGAAAGGTGCGGGGAAAGGCGGCGTCTACCGCATCATCGTCCGGCCGGACGCCGACAGCGTGACCGCCTACGGCGAGCAGCGGCGGCTCGAGGCCGGGATGCGGGTCGAGGCCGACATCGCGCTGGAGAAGCGCCCGCTCTACCGCTGGCTCCTCGACCCCCTCTACCGCGTCAAGCGCAGCGTCGATCTCGTCACGGAAGGAGGGGAGCGTTGAGTCTGCTGTCGGATCTTCAGTTCGGTTTCCGGCGGCGCCTGCCGGTCGTGCTCCAGGCGGAGGCCGCCGAGTGCGGCATGGCCTGCCTCGCCATGGTGCTGGGCTACCATGGCCGCCGGGTCGATCTCGGAAGCTTGCGCGCCCGCCACGCCCTGTCGCTCAAGGGCATGACCCTGCGAAACCTCATGGACCTGTCGGGCACGATGGGGCTCTCGACGCGGGCGCTGCGGGTGGAGCTGCCCGATCTCGGCCGCCTGCGCCTGCCCTGCATCCTGCACTGGGGGCTCAACCACTTCGTCGTGCTGGCTGCCGTCCGCCGCCGGGAGATCGTGATCCACGATCCCGCCCGCGGGCGCCGCGTTCTGAGCCTCGCCGAAGCCTCGCGGGACTTCACCGGCGTCGCCCTGGAGGTGAGCCCGAACCAGAGCTTCGTGCGGGAGAAGGCGGCACCGGGCCTCACCCTGTCCGACCTGTTCCGGGGCATGGCCGGCATCCGCTCGGCCATGACGCAGATCCTCGTCCTGTCGCTCGGGATCGAACTCGTCGCGATCCTGATGCCGATCGCCTCGCAGATCGTCATCGACGAGGTGATCGTGAACGGCGACCTCGACCTGCTGCTCGTCGTGGCGCTCGGCCTCGCCCTGCTGCTCATGCTGCAACTGGGCCTGGGCGTCGCTCGCAGCTGGGCGATCATGCTGACGGGGACGAAGCTGAACTACCAGTGGTCGGGCTCGCTGTTCGACCACCTCTCGCGGCTGCCGCTCGACTACTTCCAGAAGCGGCATGTCGGCGACGTGATCTCCCGCTTCGGCACGCTGGCCACGATCCAGAAGGGCATCACCACCGACCTCGTCCAGGCGCTCCTCGACGGGCTGATGTCGGTCGGCATGCTGATCATGCTGTTCCTCTACGGCGGCTGGCTCGCCTTCGTGGCGCTCGCCGCCACCGCGCTCAACGCCGGCCTGCGGATCGCCGCCTACAAGGCGTATCGCGAGGGTACCGAGGAGGCGATCGTGGCGGAGGCGCGCCAGCAGAGCCACTTCATCGAGACCGTGCGCGGCATGGCGAGCGTCAAGCTCCTGAACCTGCGCGAGCGCCGCCGCGGCACCTGGATGAACCAGTTCGTGCAGGCGCTGAACGCGCGGCTGCGGCTGCAGCGGCTCGACCTCGTGTTCGGGCGCGGCAACGAGTTCCTGTTCGGCGCCGACCGGCTGATCCTGCTGGTGCTCGGCGCGCGGGCCGTGATCGACCAGTCGATGACGCTCGGCATGCTGGTCGCCTTCCTCGCTTACCGCGACCAGTTCTCGACCCGCATCGGCACCCTGATCCAGTCGGGCTTCCAGCTCCGGATGCTCAACGTGCAGACCGACCGGCTCTCGGACATCGTCATGACCGAGCCGGAGGAGGCCGCCGCACCGATGCCCGCCGCGGCGGCACCGGTCGCAGGTCCTGCCCTCCTCCCCGCCGGGGAGCGTCCGCCGGCCCGCGGCGCGGGCTTGCGCGCCGTCGGCCTGTCCCTGCGCTACGGCGACGACGAGCCCTGGGTGTTCCGCAACCTCGGCCTGGAGGTGCCGCCGGGCCTGAGCCTTGCCATCACCGGCCCCTCGGGCTGCGGCAAAAGTTCGGTGATGAAGATCCTGATGGGCCTGCTGCCGCCCTCCGAGGGCGCGGTGCTGGTCAACGGGCGCGACATCCGCTCCGGGGGCTTGGCCGCCTACCGCGCCCGCATCGCCGGGGTGATGCAGGATGACGGGCTGTTCGCCGGCTCGATCGCCGAGAACATCGCCTGTTTCGACGAGCGGCCCGATCCCGGCTGGATCCGCGAATGTGCGGCGCGTGCCGCGATCCTCGACGACATCGCCCGCACGCCGATGGGGTTCGAGACGCTCGTCGGCGACATGGGCTCGACCCTGTCGGGCGGCCAGCGCCAGCGGGTGATCCTGGCCCGCGCCCTCTACCGGCGCCCGGAGATCCTGTTTCTCGACGAGGCGACGAGCGCGCTCGACGAGCCGACCGAGGCGGTGATCGCCGCCGCGCTCCGCGACCTGAAGATGACGCGGGTCATCGTCGCCCACCGCCCGGCCACCGTGGCCCATGCCGACCTGCGCTACGATTTTTCGGCGGAGGCGCCGCGGGTGGAGGCGCCGGTGACGGAAACCGCTGGTTGAGGGGCTTCGCCATCCCCCCTCCCCCTTGCGAGTCGGCGCTCGCCCGTGCTCAGACCGCCGCAGCGACAAAAGCCTCGGGAGACGGCGATGAACTCGGTCAAGGAACGTCTGGAAGCGCTCGGCCTGAAGCTGCCGAAGGCGGCGGCCCCGGTCGCGAACTACGTCCCTTCCGTCCGCACCGGCAACCTCGTCGTCATCTCCGGCCAGATCTGCTTCGGGCCGGACGGCACCCTCGACCCGGCCCACAAGGGCAAGCTCGGCGCCGAGGTCTCGCCCGAGCAGGGCGTGGCGGCGGCCCGGCTCTGCGCGCTCAACGTGCTGGCCCAGCTCCAGGCGGCGGTGGGCGATCTCGACCACGGCGTCGTGCAATGCGTGCGGCTCGGCGGCTTCATCAACGCCGTGCCGACCTTCGCCGGCCTCGCCCAGATCATGAACGGCGCCTCGGACCTGATGGTCGAGATCCTCGGCGACCGCGGCCGCCACGCCCGCGCGACGGTGGGCGTCGCCGAGCTGCCCCTCGACGCCGCGGTCGAGGTCGAAGCGATGTTCGAGGTCGCGTGAGCGGGATGATGGATCGGGCGCCGGACTGGCTCACCGCCCGCCCGATCGCCCATCGCGGCCTGCACGACCGCGCCGCCGGCATCCCCGAGAACACGCTGGCCGCGGCCGAGGCGGCGGTGGCGGGCGGCTACGCCATCGAGTGCGACGTGCAGCGCAGCGCCGACGGCGAGGCGATGGTGTTCCACGACGAGGCTCTGGGGCGCCTCACGGGCGTCGCCGAACCGGTGGACGCCCGCACGGCGGCCGAACTCGGCACGCTCGCCATCGCCGGCACGGGGGAGCGCATCCCGACCCTGACGGCGTTCCTGGCGAAGATCGCCGGCCGCGTCCCCGTCGTCGTCGAGATCAAGTCCCGCTTCGACGGCGACCGGCGCCTGACCCGCCGCACCGTCGAGGTCGTCGCCGGGCTCGACGCGCCGATCGCGCTCAAATCCTTCGATCCGGGAATCGTCGCGACGCTGGCCGAGATCGCCCCGGACCGGCCCCGCGGCATCGTCGCGGAGGCGAGCCAGGACGATCCGCACTACGCCCTGCTGACGCCGTCGGCGCGGGCCGAATTGTCGGGCCTGCTCCACCTGCATGTGAGCCGCCCGCACTTCCTGTCCTGGCGCGTCGGCGACCTGCCGGGCCCGGTCCCCTATCTCTGCCGCCGCCTCGGGCAGATGCCGGTGATGACCTGGACCGTGCGCACCGAGGCGCAGCGGGCGCTGGCGCAGGAGCACGCGGACCAGATGGTCTTCGAGGGTTTTCGCCCGTAATCGAGGGTTCCCGAAGGGCAAGCCGGTGCAATCGCTTGAAAGCGATTGCACCGGTTCTTTCGCCGGCCTCAGTCGCCGGCGCCCGCCTCCGCGGGCTCAGGCTTTCGCTCCGCTCGATGCTTTCCGGGGCTCCCGCCCCGGAAAGCCCGCTCCGCGCGGCGCTCTTCGCGCCGCGAAGCTGCCAAAGCAGCTTCGAGCGATGGCC
>NZ_BPRD01000241.1 GCF_022179745.1 Methylorubrum podarium | reverse complement strand
GGGCACAAGGTCTTCCAGCAAGGTGCCGATGAGCCATAGGACCAGCACTAGGCCGCCCGTGAGCAAGTGCAGGGCGATAGTGGTTCCGTCGTAGGACGTCTCTCGTGAGCTCGTGTCGTATCCGGTCTCATACGGCGCACGCCCCAAACTTGGATGGCAGGGGCGTGTGCCCGGTGCATCAGGGCTTCGAAGGTGCCTGCGGCGCAAGGTCGATGGGCTTGTTGTCGTTGAGGTCCCAGCCCGTGTTCGGATCGGTCTTGGTGCGCTGGACCTGGGCGCGCATCTGCCACTGGTACTTGGCGATGCCGTGCTCGACCTCCTGAAGGAGGTTGGACGTCGTCGGGTCGACCTTCTCCGTGGCCTTGATGGCCGCGCTCACCTCCTCGCCGACCCTTTTGTACGCGTTCATGAACCATGACAGGATCTGGGCGTCGTCGAGGAAGCCGCCGGGAATCTCCGAAACGCCAGAGGTCTTCACGATGGTATTGGCGCGGCCGTCGGCCGACGATCCGACGGCGAGCAGGCGCTCGGCGATGGTGTCGGCGTACTTGGACAGGCCCTCGTAGTGCTCCTGCAGAAGCAGGTGCAGCGGGTAGTACAGGGTGCCGGAGGCGTTCCAATGCGCTTGCTTGGTCTGGAGCTGGAGCTGCTGCAGCTCGGTCAGGGTCTGCTGGAGGGCTGCGACATCCTTCTTGATTGCCTCGGCGTCGCCGTCGAGGCCGATAACCGGAAGCGTCGTCATCTCGTTGGTCGGGAAGGCGCCGACCGGCTGCGAGCTGGTCGTCTTGGTCTGCGAGGCGCCACGGACATCGTCGGTGCTTTTGGCGGTCTGCTGATCGGCCTGGGCAAGGTCGATCCGCGAGAGAACCTTCATCGCGCTCGGGGGCGGCGGCGCGAGGGTTGGCGTTCCGTTGGCGAGAACGGGAAGCGGCAGGGCCGTCCCGACAAGGAGCATAGCCGAGAGGAAACGGGCATTCTTCATGGGCAGTTGATCTGATCCTGGTGTGTGCACCGCCCGGGCGAGCGATGAGGACCTGGAAAACGAACGCAGTTTGGAAGCGTTCGAAAATGACATCGAATTTAGGATTTCGCCGCATGCCCCGCGGACATGAGAATGGCGGGGCATCCTACCCTGAATGCCCCGCCATTCGCTCCCCAAGTGGAGTGCGCCCCTATCGGTAGACAGGCTCAGGCGAGGGGTTTGACCCGCTGCCGGGCGTGTTGCTCCTCGAACTGCACGGGGCTCAGATAGCCGAGCGCGGAATGCAGCCGCTTGGCGTTGTAGACTTCGTCGATGAAGCGCGGAAGGTCAGCCGCGACATCGGCGAAGGTTTCGTACTCCGTCACGTACACCGCTTCGACCTTGAGCGTCTTCATGAAGCTCTCGGCCTTGGCGTTGTCATAGGGATTGCCGCGGCGTCCCATCGAGCCGACCAGTCCATGCTCGGCCAGGACCTTCCGGTAGGCAGCAGAGGCATACTGCGACCCGCGGTCGGAATGATGCACGCAGCCCTTGGGCGGCGAGCGCGCCGCCAGGGCGGCCTCCAGCGCGGCCACGGCCGTGCGCGCTTCGAGCGAGCGGCTCACGGCATAGCCGACGGCCTTGCGCGACCAAGCATCGAGGATCACGGCCAGATAGACGAAGCCGTTCGGGACGGCGATGTAGGTCAGGTCGGCGATCCAGAGCTGGTTGGGGCCGTCCGGCACCCGCTCGGCCGCCACGTTCGGGAAGACGGGCAGGTCGTGGTCGCTGTCGGTCGTTGCCTTGAACCGTCGGCGCAGGCGCGGCTGCAGGCCGTGCTCGCGCATCAGGCGGCGCAGCTTCTTGCCGTTGACGACGATCCCCTGCTGGCGCAACGCCGCTCCGACGCGTCGATAACCGTAGCCTTCGAACGCGTCGCACAGGTCCGTCAGGCGGGCCAGCAGCTCGGTTGCATCCGTGCTGATCGCCGGCTGGTCGTAGAAGGTCGAGCGCGGCAGGCCCATCAGCGTGCATCCTCGGCTGACCGAGAGACCGGCGGGCCGGCAACGACGGACATAGTCACGCTTTTCTGCGCTCGTGCGGGCTGAAGCCCCCCTTTGAGGAACTCGATCTCCAGCGTCTGCCGTCCGACCAAGCGCTCCAGCATCGCGATGCGGGCCTCGTACTCCTGCAGGAGGTCGGCAGCCTGCACGTCCTCGTCGAGGGCGCCCGCCTCGTGCTTGGCGATCCAGACCCGGATCAGATTGCGCGAAAGATCGTGACGCAGGGCGAGGCCGCGGAGCGTCTCGCCCGCGAGATACGCCTGCACGACCTGCCGCTTGAACGCGACACTGTGGGTTCGATACCGAGCCATGACTTCCATCCTCCGGAAGCCCAGCGCGGCGGGTCAATCCTCAGGTCCAGCGCCGTCCACTCCCAGGGGCGCACTCCAAAGGGATGCCTTTTTTAGCCTGAATCAATCAGGATCGGACGTCGTAGCGGTCGAGCATCATGACCTTGTCCCAGAGCTTGACGAAATCCTCTGCGAACCGGGCTTCATCGTCGCTGCCGGCATAGACCTCGGCCACAGAGCGGAGCTGGGCATTCGACCCGAACACCAGATCGCAGCGCGTCGCGGTGAACTTCGCCGCGCCGCTGGCCCGGTCGACGAGTTCGAAGGCCATGCCCGTCTCGTCGGTCTTGCGTCATTCGAGGTCAACGCTGGTCGGGTTTACGAAGAAGTCGTTCGACAGCACGCCGACCCGGTCGGTGAAGAGGCCGTGCTTCGAGCCGTCGTGGTTGGCCCCGCGGGCCCGCAGGCCGCCGACCAAGGCGACCCACTCGGGGGCGAGGGACAGGAGATACGCCTTGTCCAGGAAGAGCTCTTCCGGCGAGACGCGTCCCGACGTGATGGGCGCGTAATCGTCGGCCACGTAGTTCCGGAAGCCGTCCACGACGGACTTGAGCCACGTGAACATCTCGATGTTGGTCAGCTCCTGCCGGGTGTCGACGCGACCCGGGGTGAAGGGCACCGTCGCGGGATGGCCACCGTCGGCGAGCGCCTTCTCGACGGCGGCGCAGCCGTCGAGCACGATGAGATCGGCGAGGGACACCCTCCTGGCGCCCCCCGTCCGTTGAACGTGTCGGCGATTTGCCGGAGCGCGGCCACCACCGGCACGGTGCGCCGGTTGATCGCCCAGTCCTTCTGGGGCGCGAGCGCCAGCCGACCGCTATTGGTCATCGAGGGCCCGACGCGAAGCGGGTCATGCCGTTGGCCCCGGGAGCACCCATGGCGCCCAAGCCTTGGCCATTCCCGTCCGGAGGCCTTCAGTCCTCGCCGCCATGGCATTCCATTGCCGGCGGGGCTGTCGAGCAGTTCAACTCGCAAGTCTGGTCCGCCCTGCAATACCATTGCAGTGAACCCCGACTGATGCAGGAACCCGCACAGTGCTTGTGGGGAACACCGACCGGCTCTGAGAAGGACAATGGAGGGTCGTTTCGGACTAGGCTGGAACCCGCTGTCCCTGACGTTTGCATCGCCGTGAAGGCAAGGATCGCGCAGGCCCACTTCCGGGCCGCATAAGAATGCTTCGACATCATCCGAGCGATCTCGCACCCAAATCCAGATTGGCACAATTCTTAAAATTATATTCATTTTTCTTCGCGCGTCTTGACGGAGGGCGCCCGGTGATACGCCTCTCCCAACGCCGTGCTTGCCATTCGACGACAGACCCGACGTTCAGCCTGTCACCGACGCATGACGTTCCGCCTCCGGACATGCCATCTCGAAGCGGCATCCCCCATGGGGACTATCACCGACGCTGAGTGGAAATCGGTGCAGCTTGGCGATGGCCGCAACGAGGCCGAGGCCGAGCCCGTTGCCTTGCGTCTGCCTGGCACGTTCCGCACGATAGAACCGCTTGAAAACATGGTTACGTTCGTCGGCGGGAATGCCCGGACCCGTGTCTTCCACGGACACCACGGGAACGCCGTCGCGCCGAGCGAGGCCGATCTCGACGCGGCCTCCGGTCGGGGTGAACTTGATTGCGTTGTCGAGGAGGTTCGAGATTGCCTCGAAAATAAGGCTGCGGTCGCCCCGAACGGCGGACTCTTCCCCCTCAATGCGGATGCCGAGGGCGATTCCCTTCTCGTCGGCCAAGGGTTCGAACAACTCAGCGGCCTCACTCACCACGAGCCGTAGGTCGACCGGGCCGAAGGCGGCGCAGCGCCGTCCGTGCTCGATCTCGCCGATGCGCAGGACCGCCGTCACCATGTCGAGGGTCTGGTCGATCCAGACGAGGCCCTGGTCCACCGCCTGGCGCAGTTCCTTGATGTCGCGGGCTTGGTCCCGGCCCCGCTCAAGACGCAGCCGCAAGCGGGTGAGCGGCGTCCGAAGATCGTGCGCGACGGCGTCGCCCACCCCGCGCACCTCCTCCATGAGGCGTTCGATCTCGGCGAGCATGCCATTGACGTCACGCGCCAAGCGGTCGAATTCGTCTCCCGCCTCGCCGACCGGCAGGCGCTGGCGCAAGTCGCCCCGCATCACGCGTGCGACCGCCGCCTCCGTGGACGCCAAGCGGCGCTTGGCGCGTCCAGCGAGCAGGACGCCGCCGAGTATCGAGAAGGCCAGGGTCGGCACGAGGGCGAGGCCGAGCGCTCGGATCACGGTAGCCTTCGCGCGGTCGATCTCGTCGGTGTCGTGCGCCACGACCACGATGCTGCCGTCGTTCAAGGCCACGGCCGCCGACCAGAGTTCCTCGTTCAGGCGCCGTCCCGCGATGGCGACCTGCGCCCCGATCCGGTGGACCTCGCCATCCACCGGCAGGCTTGGCGGCCGCGCATCGAGGTTTCCTGCGTGCTTGCTACCGTCGGCCCCGAACAGGCCGGCGAAGTGGACGCTGTGCAGGTCCTCGCTGATCCATGTCTCGATGCGGTTGACCGCTTTCGCAGGCTCACGGGCGGCATAGTGCGCCTTGTGGCGCAGGACCTGGGCGAGTTCGTCCTGCATAAACGCCGCGGTCTGCCAGTACACGAAGGCGAACAGGAGTAGCGACAGCAGGGTAGACCATAGGGCGATGGCGAGCGCCCAGCGGAATGCGAAGGAATGGACGAGCCTAGACATCGGGAGACAGGGTGAAGCCCTCTCCCCGGACGTTATGGATGAGCATCGGCTCGCCTTCGGCCTCAAGCTTCTTGCGCAGGCGTCCGAGATGCACGTCGATGAGGTTTGATTTGGGAGTGAACCGGTAGTTCCACACTTCCTCGAACATCATCGCCCGGGTCACGACCTGCCCGGGCCGTCGCATGAGGTATTCGAGCAGCTTGAGCTCGCGCGGCAGGAGGTCGAGATCGCGCTGACCCCTGCGACCGGTGCCGGCTATGAGGTCGAGCTCCAGCGTCCCCACCCTGATTACCGTCTCACGGACGTCGGTCGGACGCCGTAGCAAGGCCTCGATCCTGGCCGCGAGTTCGGCGAGGACGAAGGGCTTGCCGAGATAGTCGTCGCCCCCGGCGCGCAGGCCCCGGATACGCTCGTCGACATCGCCGAGCGCGCTCAGGACAAGGGCGGGTGTGCGATCCCCGGCGCCCCGGAGGTCTCGCAGCAGGGTAAGTCCGTCCAGGCCAGGAAGCATCCGGTCGAGAATGATGGCGTTCCATCCTCCCGAACGGGCTGCGGCCGCACCGTCCGGGCCGGTGGCGGCCCAGGCAACCTCATGCCCACGCCCATGCAGGTCGCCAAGGATTTCCTCGGCCGTCGCGGCATCGTCCTCGATCAGAAGCAGCTTAGCCAACCCGGTCCACTCCCGGGCTCAACGCCCCTATCCCACTGCCTGATGTGGTCCGGAACCAGTCGCATGACCACGAGTGTGAACGCGAATTTAATGGTGCGGGTGTCGGCTCGTCCTATCTCCTAGAATGAATCTAATCTAATCGACGGACGATAGCGTGCTGCTGGAGGCGGAGACGGACGTGCTCGGGAACGGCGAGGGAGGGATCGCCGGTCATCGCCAGGCGCGTGAGCGCTCGGTCTCCGAGACATCGAGGGTGGCAGGTTCTTCCGCTGCGTCCGCCCTATCCGGTCAGCCCCCCAGGGGGATGAGGCGTTGGTCCTTGTTGGCCGTGTTCGCTTGCCTGATCGCGGTCGCACTGGCCGGCTGGTGGTATCGCGAGGCCGCCAAGCCCTACTTCGAACCCGTGCTGGGCCTCATCGGGCTTGCGGCTGCCCCCGACACTGCGCCGCACCCGAATGGGGCCGCTTCCGAACAGCCGACCGAGGACAACGTCGTCCGCCTCGATGCCGATGGGCAACGCCGCCTCGGACTGGCCTTCGAGCAATCCGAGACCCGCCGGATCATCCTGCCCGTTCGGACCCCCGGCATGGTCGCCTTCGACGAGCGCCGGGTCACCCGCCTCAAGCCTCGCACCGCGGGCCGGGTCCTGAGCCTGGCCGTGCAACCCGGCGACCGGGTGAAGGCCGGCCAGACGCTGGCCACCCTCGATGCCTCCGGCGTCCTCGACGCTCGCAACGGCCTCGCCGCGGCGCAGGCCAGCCTCGGAGAGGCCCAGGCGACGGAAAAGGTCGCCGAGACCAACCTGAAACGCGGCAGCGACCTCGTGAAGATGGGCGGGGTCGCCCAGGCCGAGGTCGACCGGCGCCAAGTCGATCTCGCGAAAGCGCATGCAGCCACCCTCTCGGCGCAAGCCCAGGTCGACCTCTACCGCGCTCAGTACGAGCGTCTCGCGCCCGCGCCTGGACAGGCCCCCGGTACCAGCGCCATCGTCTCGCCCATCGACGGGGTCGTGACGGCCGCTGGGATTACCCTGGGTGAGGTGGTCGATACGAACCGCGATGCCTTCACGGTGGCCGACCCGTCGCAGATCCAGGTGCTGGCGAACCTCTACGGAACCGACATCTCGACCGTTAAGGCGGGCGACCGAGCGACCATCGAGGCCCCTGTCACGGCGCATCCGCGCTTCGAGGGCCGTGTGCGGTCGGTCAATGCCGCCATCGACCCGATGACCAACACCGCCCCGGCCCGGATCGAGGTCGCCAATCCCGACGGGAGCCTGCGCGCCAACATGTTCGTCTCCGTGGAGATCGCCGCCGATCTCGGGCGCGAGGGCCTCACGGTGCCGTCCGCCGCGATCCAGCAGACGGAAGCTGGCCCCATCGCCTTCGTGCGCACCGGCAACGACCGTTTTGAGAAGCGGGACCTCACCCTTGGGGTGCAGCGCGCCGACTGGGTCGAGGTCAAATCCGGTGTCCAAGCGGATGAGACAGTGGCGACGCAGGGCAGCTTCGGCCTCAAGGCGATCATGCTGCGCGCCTTGCTCGGCTCGACGGATTGAGGTCGCGATGAACGCCTGGTTCGCCCTCCTCATCCGCCGCCGCTGGCTGGTCCTGGTCCTGGCCCTGGCCGGGGCCGTCGGTGGCATCGTCAACCTTGAAGGCCTGTCCATTGACGCGGTCCCGGACATCTCCCCGAAGCAGATAATGGTCCTGACCCTTTCGCCTGGCCTCGGCCCCCTGGAAGTCGAGCGGCTGGTCAGCTTTCCGGTCGAGAACGCCATGGCCGGCGCACCGGGGCTGACCGGTCTCCGCTCGACCTCGCGCTACGGCGTCTCGGCCGTCTACGTCACCTTCGACGATTCCATGTCGATCACCGAGGCTCGGTCCCAGGTGTTCCAGCGCTTGCCGCTGGCGAAGACCATGATGCCGGCCGGCGTCGGCGATCCCGAGATGGGGCCGATGGCGACGGGGCTGGGCGAGATCTACCAGTTCGAGGTCCGGGGACCGGGCTACGAGCCGATGGCGCTGAAGCGCATCCTGCAATGGACCATCGCGCCCAAGCTCAAGCTCACCCCCGGCATCGCCGACGTGAACGTCTATGGCGGCCAGATGCCGACCTACGAAGTCCGCATCGCCGCCGAGAGCCTGCACCGCTACGGCGTAACGATGGGCCAGGTCTACACGGCGCTGTCCGAGAACAATGCCGCGCGGGGCGGCGCCTACATCGAGCACAACGACCAACAGGAGGTCATCCGCGGCCTCGGCCTCGCCAAGGACACCAAGGACCTCGCCAATGTCGTCGTGACGACGGGTCCGGGCGGCGTGCCGGTGACGGTCGCAACCTTGGGCGAGGTGGTCGAGGCGCCCAAGGTCCGCCTCGGCGCCGTCACCCACGATGCGGCGGGCGAGACCGTCGTCGGCATCGCCATGATGCAGCAGGGCGAGAACGCCAGCGCGGTGGTCGAGCGCGTCAAGCAGACCATCGAGGCCCTTCGCCCGCAGCTACCGCCGGGCGTCGAGATCGTGCCCTACTACGACCGTAGCACCCTGGTGGCGCGGACCATCCGCACCGTCGAGCACAACCTCATGGAGGGGGCGGTGCTCGTCATCGTCGTCCTGCTCCTGCTGCTCGGCAACCTCCGGGCCGGCCTCGTGGTGGCGGCCGCCATTCCCCTGTCGATGCTCATGGCCTTCGCGGGCATGCGGCTGTTCGGGCTCTCCGGCAACCTGATGAGTCTGGGCGCCATCGATTTCGGCCTCATCGTCGACGGCGCCGTGGTGATGATCGAGAACGTTCTACGTGCCCGCGGCGAGCATCCCGAACGCCCGGCCGAGGAGGTCATCCGCAAGGCGACCGTAGAGGTGGCGCGTCCGATCCTGTTCGCCGTCGCCATCATCATCATGGTCTACCTGCCGATCCTCGCGCTCGAAGGGGTCGCGGGCAAGATGTTCCGGCCGATGGCGCTGACCGTCATCCTGGCGCTCACCGGCTCGCTCGTCCTGACGATGACGCTGATGCCGGCCCTGGCCGCCATCGTGCTGGCCGGCCCCGGCATCGGCGAGCGCGAGACCCGTCTCGTCCATTGGGCGCGCAGTGCCTACACGCCGGTCCTGCGCCTTGCCGAGCGCCGCACCGGTCTCACTGCCCTGGTGACGCTCGCCCTGTTCGGCGGGAGCTGCTTCCTGGCGACGCGCCTGGGCGGCGAGTTCCTGCCCAAGCTCTCGGAAGGCTCCATCGTCATCACCTCGGAGAAGCTGCCGGGCATCAACCTCGATGCTTCCCTCAAGGTCATGCATCGCATAGAGCAGACCTTAAAAAGCTTCCCAGAAGTGAAGCGGGTCGTCTCGCTCACGGGCAGCGCCGAGATCCCCACGGACCCCATGGGGGTGGAATCCACCGATAGCTTCATCACGCTGACCGACCCCTCGACTTGGACGACGGCGACCACCCAGGAGGGGCTCGTCGCCGCCCTCGACAAACGTCTGCGCGCGGAGGTGCCGGGGGTCTCCTACGCCTTCTCGCAGCCGATCCAGATGCGGATGGACGACCTGCTAGAGGGCGTGCGCGGCGACGTCGCGATCAGCCTCTACGGCGACGACCTCAAGGCGCTGAAGGACAAGGCGGACGCCATCGTCCGCGCGGTCTCCGGCGTCTCGGGGGCGGCCGACGTGAAGGCCGAGGCGCAGGCCGGCATGCCCGCGCTCTCCATCCAGGTCGACCGGGCGGCGGCCGCCCGCTACGGCGTCAACGTCAGCGACGTCCTCGACGTGGTGGAGAGCATCGGCGGCCGCACCGCCGGCATGATCTACGGTGACGACAACTCCATCACCGATATCGTGGTCCGGCTGAAGTCCGGGGACCGCAGCGACATCGAACGCATCCGCGACCTGCCGGTCGGTCGCAACGGCAAGGCACTGGTGCCGCTCTCGCTTGTGGCCTCCGTGGACGTGGCGACCGGTCCCGCCCAGATCAGCCGCGAGAAGCTCCAGCGGCGGATCTCTGTCCAGGCCAACGTGCGCGGGCGGGACGTGCAGAGCTTCGTAACTGACGCGCAAGCCGCGGTTAAAGCCCAGGTCACCCTGCCGCCGCGCTACTCGCTGCAATGGAGCGGGCAGTTCCAGAACCTGCAGGAGGCGACCGTTCGGCTTTCCGTCGTGGTCCCAGCGGCGATGGCGGCGATCCTGGTGCTTCTCGTGGTGATGTTCGGCGACGTCCGCCTCGCAGGGCTGATCTTCCTGAACGTACCCGTCGCCGCGACCGGCGGCATCGTCGCCCTGTACCTGCGCGACCTGCCGTTCTCGATCTCGGCGGCCATCGGCTTCATCGCCACCTTCGGCATCGCCATCCTGAACGGCGTGGTGCTGACGAGCTACATCCGCGACCTCGAACGGGTCGGCCTCGATGCCCGAGAGGCAGCGACCCGAGCCGCCGAGATGCGCCTGCGGCCGGTCCTGATGACGGCGCTGGTGGCGGCGCTGGGGTTCCTACCGATGGCGCTCTCGACGAGTGCCGGCGCCGAGGTGCAGCGTCCCCTGGCCACGGTGGTAATCGGCGGCCTCGTCACCGCAACCCTGCTAACCCTCGTCGTGCTTCCTGCCGTCTATTCGTACCTGGCGCATCTCCGGCTCCCCTGGCGCCGTCGCGACGACGACGAGCCATCCGGCCTGGGAGCGAAAGGCGGCCAGCGCGCGGGCGTTGATGGCTAGAGGCCTTCGGACCGGCAACGGGCCTACCGTCCTGGTGGGGGTCCTAATTCTGGCTGCTGGCGCCCGACCCGCGCCCTCCGCGGATTTCGATTGCGCCGGATTCCTTAGGATGCACGGGATGCTCCGCAAGGCGTCGGCAGCCTGCGGTTTCGCGTCCTACAATCCCGCCATCGTGGATCGGGCACGCACCTGCTTCGATGCGCTTGGTAGCCGCCGCGGCGCCGAGGCGATGCATACGGGCGCGGCCGAGTTCGAGCGCTGGAAGTCCATACGCAACCACGACGCCCTCTGCGGAACCCTGGCCGCCCGGTTTCCGATGGTCGTCAAGCCGTAAGCCGGGAGTCACAAATTCGACGGCTACCCGACTTGACCTGAGGGTGGCGTGGCGGATCTCGGATCAAGCAAGTGCATCGGTGGACGCCGCATCGCCGAGTCCGAGGACCTCAGAGAGGTAGGCGCGGGCCCGGCTGACCCGGCTCTTCACCGTGCCGACCTTGCACTTGAGCACCTCTGCGGCCTCCTCGTAGGTATAGCCCTCCGCTCCCACCATCATCAGGGCGATCCGCTGGGCCTCGGGAATGCCGGCGAGCCGATCCTGGAGGCCCCTCAAGCTCACCACCCCTTCCTGCTCGGGCGGGGCGACGAGCGTCGCGGCATGTGTGCCTGTCCGCCGTCAGCGGCCGTGAGACAGAGTGAGGCCCTTCACGAACGGAGGATGACTGGTTCATCGTAGCCCCCAAGGAGCGAAGATGAAGCAGACATCCGGGCCGGCACGGAAGCCGGCAGAGGCGGTGATCAAGGACATCCGCCGCGCCACCCGCCGCCAGTTCTCGGCCGAGGAGAAGATCCGCATCGTGCTGGAGGGCCTGCGCGGCGAGGACAGCATCGCAGAGCTGTGCCGACGCGAAGGCATTGCCACCTCGATGTACTACGGCTGGTCCAAGGAGTTCCTGGAAGCGGGCAAGAAGCGGCTGGCCGGCGACACGGCCCGCGCCGCCACCTCGGACGAGGTCAAGGACCTGCGCCGTGAGGCTCGTGCCCTCAAGGAGGTCGTGGCCGATCTCACCCTGGAAAACCGCCTGCTCAAAAAAAGTATGAGCGGAGCTGGGGAAGACGAGGCATGAGGTACTCGGCTTCTGAGAAGCTGGAGATCATCCGGCTGGTCGAGCAGTCCTCTCTGCCGGTGCGCGCCACCCTGGAGAAACTCGGCATCCCGCGCGCCACATTCTACCGCTGGTACGACGCCTACCAGCAAGGGGGACCCGAGGCCCTGGCCGACCGACCCTCTCGGCCCAGCCGGGTCTGGAACCGCCTGCCCACGGCGATCCGCGAGCAGATCGTCGCCCTCGCGCTCGAGCAGCCGGAGCTCAGCCCACGCGAGCTGGCCGTGCGCTTCACCGACGAGCAGCGCTCCTTCGTCTCGGAAGCCACGGTCTACCGCCTGCTCAAGGCGCACGACCTGATCACCAGCCCAGCCTACATCGTTGTCAAGGCAGCCGACGAGTTCCGTGACAAGACCACGGCCTCCAACCAGCTCTGGCAGACCGACTTCACCTACCTGAAGGTGGTCGGCTGGGGCTGGTACTATCTGTCGACGGTGCTCGACGACTTCTCCCGCTTCATCGTGGCCTGGAAGCTGTGCGCCACGATGCAGGCCAGCGACGTCACTGCCACGCTCGACCTGGCGCTCAGCGCCGCCGGGCTCGATCAGGTGCAGGTGGTGCACCGGCCGCGGCTGCTGACCGACAACGGATCGAGCTACGTCGCGGGTGACCTGGCCGACTGGCTCGGCAGCCGCGGCATGACCCACATCCGCGGTGCTCCCCGCCATCCCCAAACTCAGGGCAAGATCGAGCGCTGGCACCAGACGCTGAAGAACCGCATCCTGCTCGAACACGCCTATCTGCCCGGCGAGTTGGAGGCGCGGGTCGGGGCGTTCGTGGAGCACTACAACCACGTCCGAGCTCATGAGAGCCTGAACAATCTCACGCCGGCCGACGTCTACTTCGGCCGGGGCGAGGCCATCCTGCGCGAGCGGGAGCGGATCAAGCGCCAGACTCTCACCGACCGCCGCTTGCGCCACCACGCGCAGGCTGCCTAACTTCTCAACCCAGGTGGACCAGTGCCTCCGTTCCTGAGGCCCGCAGCCTGTCTCAAATCATCTGACGACGGACAATCCTCGCCGGATGGCGGCTCCTCCGGAATGCGCCGGTCCTTCGGTGGGAGCGACCTGGCGGTGGCCCGTGGGCATTCGGACATGGCTGGCTCCGGGAACAGTGCCGGGTCCGGTGCGATCCTCGGCCACTGAAAAACGAGCCTGCGGCGTCGGCCTTGATCTGGGTCAAAAGTCGGGGAGCCCCGCACTTGGCCGGCACCGAGCCTCCATTGATCTGTCTCAAGGCCCGGTGTCGCGGTTGTCTGAGGATGTCCAATCCGACGACGGCCCTAGCGGTCATGGGCCCGGCGGCCGAGATGGAGGTCACGATGACCACGTTCGACGAACGCGAGCAGGCCTTCGAGCGCCGCTTCGCGCACGACGAGGAGGTGCGCTTCCAGGTGCGCACCCGGCGCAACCTGCTCCTGGCGACCTGGGCCTGCGAGCGGATGCGGCTGGGGAAAGACGCGGCCGCGCGCTTCGTCGAGGACTTCACCGACCGGGGCGTCCTGACCGCCGACGAGCCACTGGTCGCCGAGTTCCAGGCTGACCTCAAGGCGGCGGGCGTCGAGGAGACGCTCCCAGCCCTGCGCACGGAAATGGAGCGCTGCGCCGCCATCGCCCGGGCCGAGCAGCGCGTCGGGCTTGCGCTGGATCAAGGCCGACCCGCCTAGGGCGCCCACACTCCCACCGCTGCGACCATGCCAGCCACCGGGAGAGATGCCATGACCGACAAGGACCTGCGCCGCGACGTGCTTGACGAGCTCGACTTCGACCCCAGCCTCGACGCGGCCGAGATCGGCGTCGCCGTCTCGGACGGGGTCGTCACCCTGACGGGCCACGTCGGCAGCTACGCCGAGAAGGTCGAGGCCGAGAACGCCGTGCGCCGCGTCAAGGGCGTGCGCGCCATCGCCCAGGAGATCCAAGTCCGGTACGCTGAGGCCAAGAAGATCGAGGACGACCAGATCGCCGCCCGGGCGCTCGCCATCATCGACTGGTCGGTGCACCTGCCGAAGCAGGCCATCCAGGTGAAGGTCGCCAAGGGCTGGATCACGCTCACCGGCGCGGTGCCCTGGCAGTACCAGGCAATGGGGGCCGAGGCTGCCGTGCGCAAGCTCTCCGGCGTCGTCGGCGTATCGAACCTCATCCAGGTCAAGCCCGAGGTCAGGCCCGCCTTGGTCAAGGACAAGATCCTGGAAGCGTTCAAGCGCGGCGCGATGTTCGAGGCCGATGGAATCAAGGTTCGGGTCGAGGGCGACAAGGTCACGCTGGAAGGTGCCGTGACGGCCTGGGCCGACCGCGAGGCGGCTGAGCGCGCGGCCTGGTCGGTGCCGGGCGTGCGAGCCGTCGAGGACCGCATCGTCGCCCTGAGCTGAGGAAATCCGCCATGTCTCATGGAACGCACGGCATTGATGCCATCGCTCCCCGGTTCGCGCAGCGTGCCGGCAATCCGGACGTCACGGCCAGGCTGCGCCGGGTGACCCTGACGCTGGCACGCTGCCCGGAGCATCCGGAGGGCAGCGCGGGCCGCGGCTACGACATCGTGGCCCCGCTCGGTCCCGACGGCCGCTTGGACACGGCGCTTTGGCACGAGGCCCGCGACCACTGCCGTGCCCGCCGCTTCTGGACGGGCGAGCCGGACCGGCACGGCCGGCTCGTGCACCGCGCCGGCGGCGAGGGCGGCGCCACTTGGCTGATCGACTACGAGGACTGGACGAACGAGGACGACGAGGCAGCCTACCGGCTTGGCACGCACGCCTTCGTCGAGGGCGAGTACGTCTCGATCCGCGAGGCGGGGGAGGAGGAGTACCGCACGTTCAAGGTCGTCCGCGTCGACGCGGCAGGCGTGGGAGGCCATCCATGATCCCGATGTCCCGAACCCTGCCGGCGGGATCTCCCCGCCCGGAACTGCCCTTGCCGGAGCCGGCATGGCTCGCCTTGTGGCGCGCCTTCTGGCTCGACTTGCCGGTCGCAGATACCCACAAGATTGGCCGCATGTCGTTGCGGTGCCTGCAGCCGCCGGCGGACTGGTCGAGCAAGACGGACACGCCCTGAACGTTGCCTCCGGCGTTTGGCCACGGCAGCCGTCCCTCGAAGTCCTCGACCAGCGGACCGGGGCCGTCATGTGCGGGGTCTTCCTGCCCGGCATGCCCCCTGCTGCAGGTTCGGCGGGAGGATCTCGTGGGTCACGTCCTGCCCCGTCTCGGCCTCGCGCACGCTGATCCTGACGCCCTGACGGATGAGCCGCTCGACGTCACGCGCCGACAGGTAAGCCTGGCTCTCGGGGTCGTAGAGCCTGCAACCGCTGTACCGTCTCAGGTGGCGAATGGATGAGGGCTTCCTGCGGGTCATTCTCACAAGGGCACGGACGAAGCCCCCTTCTGACAGCTTTCTTTAGTTGGAATAATTAAATTGTGCTTGCAAGTTGCGCAACGTCTTTGCCCCTTACGCGGCGGCTTGGCCGGGATCATCATCGCCCGAACGACAAGGGGTCCCGGCCGTTGTGGTTCTTAGCCAGAAAGCCGGCCATCGATAGGGCGATCTCGCGCTCCTCGTCCGCGGGCACGATCCGGACCTCGACCGCCGCCCTCTGGACTCCGATGTGTTCCTCGCAGCGGTCGTTGGCAGCCTCGTCAAGCGTCACGTTGGCGAAGGCTAGACCGCGGCAGACGGCGGCCCGAACCTGCGCCGAGTGCTCGCCGATGCCGCCAGTGAAGACGAGGGCATCGAGCCCGCCGAGCGCCGCGATGAGGGAGCCCGCCTCGCGCACGATCCTGTAGGCGAACAGGTCGAGGGCCTCGCGCGCCTCCGGAGCCCCGCTAGCCTTAAGCACCCGCACGTCGTCGCTGATGCCGGAGACGCCAAGGAGGCCCGAGCGCTCATTCAAGAGTTCGGCCACCGCGTCGGGGGTGAGGCCATGCTCCCGGATCAGGTGCAGCACCAAGCCCGGGTCGACCGCGCCGCTGCGGGTGCCCATCATCAGTCCGTCGAGCGTCGTGAAGCCCATCGTGGTGGCGACGCTGCGCCCGTCCCGGATCGCGCACAGGCTGGCCCCGTGTCCAAGATGGGCCGCCAGGACCCGGCCATGCGGAAACGTCCGGGCGACGTGGGCGTAGGACAGGCCGTGGAAGCCGAACCGCACGAGTCCCACGTCGATGAGGGCGCGCGGCAGCGGGTAGAGCTGCGCGAGCCTGTCCTGCGTCCGATGGAAGGCCGTGTCGAAGCAGGCGACCTGTGGCAGGTGCGGCCACGTCTCCGCGACCGCCCGGATGCAGGCCAGCGCCTGCGGCTGGTGCGCCGGCGCCAGCGGCACGAGCTGCTCCAGCGCCGCCATCACCTCCGCGTCGAGGCGCACCCGCGCCGCGTGGCGCAGGCCGCCATGGACGACGCGATGCGCCGCCGCGGTCGGGGCCGCGGGCAGCCGCGCGAACAGCCAGCGGGCGACGGTCGCATGGTCGTCTTCCGGGGGACGCTCGCCCTCCTGAGAGGCGCCGTCGACGGTGAGGTTCGGCTCATGCCCGATCCCGGCCACGTGCGCCCGCCAGGCCGGTGCGTCTGCCCCTGACCGGAACAGGGCACAGCGCAGGCTGGAGGAGCCGGCGTTGAGGACGAGGATCATCGCCCGGCCTCAGGCGATGATGGTCCAGTCGTCCACGGTCTCGCCCGGCCGGAGCTCCCCCGTGCCGGCTTCGGCCGGGCCGCACTGCATGATGTCGCCCTCGATGCGGCGGCGGTCGGGATGCTCGTGGGCATACCGCTCCGGCCAAGCCCAATCCCGCACCTCCGGCAGGTCGTCACCCGTCTGGCAGACGTACTCGCGGTGGCGGGCCAACGCGTCCCGGAGTGCCTGCTCGGCATGCTCGGCCCGCGTTCGCAACCCCGCGACGGCGCGCAGGGCGGCCTGCGCGAGGTGGAAGCGGTCGAGCCGGTTCAGCACGCAAATGTCGAAGGGCGTGGTGGTCGTGCCCTCCTCGATGAAGCCATGCACGTGGAAGTTGCCGTGGTTCGTGCGCTTGTAGGTCAGCCGATGGATGAGCCAGGGATAGCCGTGGTAGGCGAACACCACCGGCCGGTCGCGGGTGAACAGGCTGTCGAAGGTCGGGTCGTCGAGCCCGTGCGGGTGTGTCTCGCGCGCCGGGAGGGTCATCAGGTCGACGACGTTCACCACCCGGACACGCAGCTCCGGGACGTGGTGGCTTAGCCAGTGGACCGCCGCGAGCGTCTCTTGGGTCGGCACGTCGCCGGCACAGGCCATCACTACGTCGGGCTCGTCCTCGCCCTCGTTCGAGGCCCAGTCCCAGATCCCGGCACCGGCCGCGCAGTGCCTCGCAGCCTCGTCCAGGTTCAGCCACTGCAGCGCCGGCTGCTTGCCGGCCACGACGACGTTGATGCGGTCGTAGGTCCGCAGGCAGTGGTCCATGGCGCAGAGCAGGGTGTTCGCGTCCGGGGGCAGGTAGATCCGGGCCGTGTCGCCGCGCTTGTTCGCGACGAAGTCGATGAAGCCGGGATCCTGGTGGCTGAAGCCGTTGTGGTCCTGCCGCCAGACGTGGGACGAGAGCAGGATGTTAAGGGACGGCACCGGCCGACGCCAGGGCAGGTCGCGCGAGGACTTCAGCCACTTGGCGTGCTGGTTCACCATCGAGTCGACCACGTGCACGAAGGCCTCGTAGGTGGCGAACAGGCCGTGCCGGCCGGTTAGGACGTATCCTTCGAGCCAGCCCTCGCAGAGGTGCTCGCTCAGGATCTCCATGACGCGCCCATCCCGGGCGAGGTGGTCGTCGCCCGGCAGTACCGCCTCCTGCCACGCGCGGCCCGTCACCTCGAACACCGCGTCGAGCCGGTTCGAGGCAGTCTCGTCGGGGCCCATGATGCGGAAGTTGCGTGCCTCCGCGTTGAGGGTGAGCGTGTCCCGCAGGTACGCCCCGAGCGCGCGGGTGGCCTCGAACTTGGTGCGGCCGGGCTCTGGCACGGCGACGGCGAAGCGCCGGAGGTCCGGCAGGCGCAAGGGAGCGCTCTGGTGCGCGTTGGCGTGCGGGTTGGCCGAGAGGCGACGCTGTCCCTTCGGCGGCAGCGCGGCGAGGTCATGCACGAGCGAGCCGTCCTCCGCGAACAGTTCTTCGGGGCGGTAGGAGCGCATCCAGGCTTCCAGGATGGCGAGATGCGCCGGGTTTTCCCGCGTGGCCGCCACGGGCACCTGATGCGAGCGCCACGTCCCCTCGACCGGATTGCCGTCGACGGTCTTCGGTCCCGTCCATCCCTTGGGGCTGCGCAGCACGATCATGGGCCAGCGCGGTCGCCCGGCCTCGCTTCGGCCGGCGCGCCTCCGGATCTCTGCGACGGCGTCGAAGGCCGCGTCGAGGGCCGTGGCCATGGCTTGGTGCATCGGGGCCGGCTCGTCCCCCTCGACGAAGGTCGGCTCGTAGCCGTAGCCGACGAGAAGGCTCCGCAGCTCCTCCGGCGGCATGCGGGCGAGGACGGTCGGGTTGGCGATCTTGTAGCCGTTGAGGTGCAGGATCGGCAGGACCGTCCCGTCATGGCGGGCGTCGAGGAACTTGTTCGAGTGCCAGGCCGCCGCGAGCGGGCCCGTCTCGGCCTCGCCGTCGCCCACGACGCAGGCGACCGTCAGGCCTGGGTTGTCGAGGGCCGCACCGAAGGCGTGCGCCAGGGAATAGCCGAGTTCCCCGCCCTCGTGGATCGAGCCGGGCAGTTCGGGCGAGGCGTGGCTCGGGATGCCGCCTGGGAACGAGAACTGCCGGAACAGTCGGCCCATCCCCTCCGCGTCGCGCGCCACGTCCGGATAGATCTCGCCGTAGGTGCCCTCCAGGTACTCGTTGGCCACGAGCCCTGGCGCGCCGTGCCCGGGCCCCCAGACCGCGATCATGTCGAGGTCGCGCTGGCTGATGACCCGGTTCAGGTGGGCATAGATGAAGTTGAGGCCGGGCGTCGTGCCCCAGTGCCCGAGGAGCCTCGGCTTGACGTGCTCGGGCTTGAGCGGCTCGCGCAGCAGCGGGTTCCCCATGAGGTAGATCTGCCCGACCGACAGGTAATTCGCGGCGCGCCAGTAGGCGTCGATGCGCTTGAGGCTGTCCGGTCCGAGCGGCCCGGGCACGAACGCCGGTGCGCGTCCGTCGCCCCGACGACCGCCTTCGTGGCGCTCCCTCGTTCCAAGCGTCGCGTCCATGTCGGCCTCCCGGCGGAGCTGGTCTCGGCGTCGACCGTGCCGGCGGACGGGGCAGGCGGCGTTGAGGTGGATCAAGGCGCCCTCGGGGCGCGCCGCCAGGATGGCTCCCGTCAGAACGGCAGGAGCGAACGATGACCCTGGTGCTTCGAACCACCTACATCCAGACGGTGCGCCGCGTGCGGGTGCCGGTCAGGCTGGCGCCGCGAAACGACGCGGGCCAACGGGTGGTCGCGGACGGCTACCGCTACCGGAGCATCGGGAGCCTGCAGGCCCTGGCCCTGGCCATCGTGGCGTCGGCGGCGACGCCGGCGCTGCTTTGGCTGGTCCTCTGAGCATCACACCCAAACGAGGAGACGGGCGATGGACGACATCACCGTGCACCGGCACGTGCTCGACGAGCTGGAATACGCCCCAATGATCGACGCGGCGCAGATCGGCGTCACCGTCGAGAACGGCATCGTGACCCTGACCGGCCATGTCCGGAACTACGCGGAGAAGAGCATCGCCGAGCGCGTCGTACTCCGGGTCCGTGGCGTCCGGGGCGTGGTCGAGCGGATCGAGGTTCGTTACCCCGACAACCCCAGCATCGGCGACGAGGCCCTGGCCGAGCGCTGCGCCCGGGTGCTCGAATGGGACGTCCGCATCCCAGAGGGCTCGGTCACGCTGAAGGTCGCGAAGGGCTGCGTCACGCTCGAAGGGTGCGTGCCGTACTACCACCAGAAGGCGGCTGTCGATAAGGCCCTGCGCCGTCTCGCCGGCGTCACCGACATCGTCAACAGCATCGCCGTGAAGCCGCCGGCCCAGGCCGCCGAGGTCAAGTCCCGCATCCTCGCGGCTCTAAGGCGGAGCGCCCGGGACCCGGACACCATCCAGGTCCTGGTCGACGGCGACAGGGTGACCCTCGACGGCTGCGTCGAAGTCTGGCGCGAGCGCGAGCTCGCCGAGCGCGCCGCCTGGGCCGCGCCGGGCGTGCGCGCCGTCGAGGACCGACTGACGCTCGCCTGCTGAGGTTCGTCGATGCTGGCGATGGTGCTGCAGGGGGTCGGCGCCCCCCTGGTGCCCGAGGAGCGGCCGGCCCCGGAGCCCGGACCCGGCGAGGTCCGGATCCGGGCTCCGGGGCCTGCGCCGTCTGCCGCACGGACCTTCACGTCATCGACGGAGACCTGCCCCAGGCTGTCTACCCCATCGTCCCGGGCCATGAGGTCGTCGGCATTGTGGAAGCGGCCGGCGCGGGCGTAACGGCGCCGCTTCCTGGCAGCCGAGTCGGCGTGCCCTGGCTGGGACACACTTGCGGCCACTGCACCTACTGCAAGACCGACCGGGAGAACCTCTGCGACGCCCCCGGCTTCACCGGCTGCACGCGCGACGGCGGCTTCGCGAGCCACCTCGTGGCCGAGGCGGCCTTCATCATTCCGCTCGACCCGAGCCTGGACCCCGTCGCGACGGCACCGCTCCTCTGCGCCGGGCTGATCGGCTGGCGCACCCTGCAGATGGCCGGGGATGCCCTGAGCATCGGGCTCTACGGCTTCGGGGCGGCCGCCCACATCGTCGCCCAGGTCGGCCGCTGGCAGGGACGGCGCGTATTCGCGCTCACCCGCCCCGGCGACCGGGAGGCGCAGGAGTTCGCCCGCTCGCTCGGGGCGGTTTGGGCCGGGGGCTCGGACGAGGCGCCG
The DNA here is from genome assembly GCF_022179745.1 of Methylorubrum podarium. Classification (GTDB taxonomy): domain Bacteria; phylum Pseudomonadota; class Alphaproteobacteria; order Rhizobiales; family Beijerinckiaceae; genus Methylobacterium; species Methylobacterium podarium. Next base: position 9,461 of record NZ_BPRD01000241.1, on the reverse strand, counting down.
CCCGAGCGGCTCGACGCCGCCCTCGTCTTCGCGCCCGACGGGAGCTTGGTGCCGGCGGCCCTCAGGGCCGTGCGCAATGACGGCTGGGTGGTCTGCGGCGGCATCCACATGAGCGACATCCCGGCCTTCCCCTACGACCTGCTCTGGGGCGAGCGGTCCGTGCGCTCGGTGGCCAACCTCACCCGCGAGGACGCCCGTACCTTCTTCGAGACCGCGCCGCAGGCAGGCATCGTCACCCGCACGCGCACCTACCGGCTCGCGCAGGCCAACGAGGCTATTGGGGCCCACCGCTCCGGAATTCTGCATGGCGCGGCCGTGCTCGTGCCCTGATGGCCGAGGTCAGCCGGGGCCCTCGCTCGCGTCCACTCCAGGAGCCTTGGACCGGCCGTGCCGGTTCGCTCAGAGTATTCGCACCAAAGGAGGCCATGGGTTTCGGTGTTGCCCGCGTTCGCGACGAGCCCTCGGGTTGAGCCACGTCAATGCGGGCGGGTCACGGACGGCCCTCCATGCCGCGGCGTTCGCCATGGAGGGTCGGCACGATGAACCCGCTGGCGCGGAAGCTGGAGCACTTCACCCGGTTGACGGCCGCAGACAAGGCGGTCCTCGACGACCTCGCGGCCCTCCCGCATCGAACCTATGCGCCGCACACGGACATCGTTCGAGAGGGCGAGCCGCCCAGGGTCATGCGCCTGATCCTCTCGGGCTGGGCCTGCCACTACAAGATGCTGGAAGACGGCCGGCGGCAGATCGTCGGGTTCGTCCTCCCCGGCGACTTGTGCGACCTGAACGTCCCGATCCTGCGTGCCATGGACCACGCGCTCGCGGCCATCACGGCCGTGAGCTTGGTGGAGGTCTCGACGGATACGCTCGGCGCCATGACGCTGAACCATCCGCGCCTGCTTCGGGGCCTCTGGTGGGAGACGCTGGTCAGGGAGGAGATCCTGCGCGAATGGACGCTGAACCTGGGGCAGCGGGACTCGCTGGAACGCACGGCCCATCTCCTCTGCGAACTTTTCGTACGCCTGGAATGCGTCGGGTTGGCTGACGGCCCGAAGTGTCCGTGGCCGCTCACCCAAACCGAGCTCGCCGACACCCTCGGCATCTCGACCGCCCACACCAACCGGGTCCTCCAGGAGCTGCGCACGCGAGGGCTGATCATCCTGAGGAACAGGACGCTGACCATCCCGGACCTCAAGGCGCTCCAGCGCGTCGCCCTGTTCAACCCGAACTACCTGCACCTAGAGCGCGAGGTCGCGTGAGGGCGCCCGAGGTTCCCGTTCGCCCTCACCGAAGGCTGGGGACCAGCCGGTAGCTCACCCTGCGCGTGTAGTCCCCGTACCCGGCAAAGTCGTTCCTCGGCGAGGCTGGCCGGGTTGCCCATCCAACCCTTAGTCCCTGCCCGGGCGAGAGCTCCACGGTCGCGCCCGAGCCGCCCCTAGGCCGGCCCAGCGACTTGATTCCCCGGCGCGGGCGGCGCCGGGTCCGTCAGCGCCTCCAGGCCAGTATGCGGCGCAGGACCGCGTCGTGCCACAGGTAATGGTGCGCCAGCGCGGCCGCGGAATGGAAGAGGGCAAGGGCCATCAGCAGGTGGGCGGCGAGGCCGTGCCAGCGCGTCAGCGGTTTCCGCCATTCCGGATCACCGAGCTTGGGCAGGTCGACGGGTCCGATCAGGTGGACGCCGCGCACGAAGGCGTTCGCGATGCCGAGGGCAACGATGAGCAGCAGCAGCAGGTACAGCGCCGCGTGGGTGCCCTTGGCCACGCGGTGCAGCGGCCCGGCATCCTCGATGGGCAGCCTGCGGCCGCCCGTTCGGCGCCACGCCATGAACGCGACGAGCACGACGGCGAGGACAAGTCCGAGGTCGAAATGCGCCGACCATACCCCCGAGCGCAAAACTCCCTTCGGCAGGAGGTCTTCCAGGAAGGTCCCGATCAACCAGAGCACGGTCACGAGGGCGGCTGTCAGCCAGTGCAGGGTGACGGTGCCACGGTCATAGCTGGGTTCTGTCGGTCGCATCGAGCGTTTGCCTTCGTCACGGGAATGGGACCGGCTCACCGGCGGAGCCAGACGGTGACGAGGCTCGCCACGAGGGCAGCGAGCCCGCAGGTCTCCCCGACGCGGCCGAACCCTGCCGCGGAAAGGGCGGCGACGGCTCCGGCCACCACGAGGACGATCCCGAGGACAAGCAGCCGGTCGATCAGCCAGTTCATGGTCATGGACCGGTTCGAGCCTCCGCGCCGCCGGCGTCCGCCGCCGCACGGGGCAGCGCCCGCTCGCCCTTGCCGCTAAGGAACCACAGGCCGGCCGTCTCGATGTCGCTCCCGCCGCGCATCCTCGGCCTGACGAGCCCCCGCGCGAGCAACGAGCGGATGGTGCGCATTTCCCAAGGGGCGAGCGAGACCAGGGGGCCGTCGCGATGCAGGCGCAGCAACATCGCCCGTTGCCCGGGGGTCAGGGCGCGCCAGCCGGCAGGTCTCCCTCGCGCTCTCATCTTGAATTAGAATTAGTGTAATCTACTCGGATTGCGCAAGTCGTTCCCCGGACAAATGGCGAGGCGGCGGGGCGGCCACCCCCGCCCGGCCGAAGGCGATGGTGGTGCTCACATGAGGGGATTTTCGGGGCTAATCCGGAGAATGCTCGGCGGGCATCCATGGCGGCCGCGCGCCTACCGCATGGTCCGCGACAGCGAGATCGAGCCCGGTGCCACTGCGGGAACCGTGGTCTACGAGCTGGCCGGATGGGATGTCGGCTGCGCGGCCGCCGATACCCAGGCGCTGGGGACGGAATGCCTCAGCGTGACGTTGAAGCCCGACGGATCGCCCCCGTTCTTCGTCGTCCCAGTACGGGACCTGTCCGCCTGCGCGAGGCCGGCGTCCCGTTGAGATGGATCAAGGCTTTGGCCGCCGCCGCGCGCAGGATCTCTCCGGCAAGCCGGTGAGCCCGGCAGCGGGAGGCGGTCATGAAGATCTCCAACGTCATGGTCTCGGTCGACCTCGGGGCCGCGGCCGCGGACCGGGTCCAGCTGGCGGCCGGCCTCGCGGAGCGGTTCGAGGCCAGGCTGATTGGGGTCGCCGCGCGCCCGGTCCTGGCCCCCATGCCGGTCGGCGACATGCTGGAGGTCGAGCGGGTCTGGGCCATCGAGGAGCGCCTGGCGGCCGAGCAGCTCGCGGAAGCCAAGGCCCTGTTCGAGCGCGAGGCCGGGGCCGCGGAGGGGACGGCCTGGCGCTCGGCGCCGGCCCAGCCCCTGGCCTACCTCGTCGGGCAGGCGCGGGCCGCCGACGTCGTGGTGGTCGGCCGGCAGGGGCCGGCAGACGGCGACCCGGGCCCGATGGGCGTCGCGGCCGGGGCGCTCCTGATGGAGGTCGGGCGGCCGGTGCTGGTCGCGCCGCCCGGCATCGAACGCCTCGCGGCAAAGCGGGTCGTGGTGGCCTGGAAGGACACGCGCGAGGCGCGCCGCGCAGTCCACGACGCGCTGCCGTTCCTGACCCGGGCCGACGAGGTCCTCGTCGCGGTGGTTGGCCCCGATGCCGACCGGGAGGGCGCCGAGGACGTGGCCGCCTATCTCTCCGACCATTCTGTGGCTGTCACCACGCACCTGCTGCGGAGCCCGGAGGTCAGCGCCGCGGACGAGATCCTCCGGTTCGCCGGTCGCGAGGAGGCGGACCTCGTCGTGATGGGAGCCTACGGGCACAGCCGCCTACGCGAGTGGATCTTCGGGGGTGCAACCCGTGACGTCCTGCAGACCACGCCCGTCTGCTGCCTGATGAGCCACTGATGCGTCCGGCAGCCCTCAACCTGATCGGCGCCCTCACGCTTCTGTCGAACCTGATGGCCGGCCCCGCCACTGCCTGGGACCGGCAGGTGAAGCAAGGCGAGACGCTCGCCCGGACCAACTGCGCCCGGTGCCACGCGGTGGGGCGCGTCGGAGGAAGTCCACTGCTCGCGGCGCCGCCCTTCCGTGAGTTGCACATGCGCTACCCCGTCGAGGATCTCGGCGAGGCGCTCGCCGAGGGCATCCGCACCGGACACCCCAGCATGCCCGAGTTCCGGTTCGACCCGGACCAGGTCGAGGCCCTGATCGCCTACCTGAAGACCCTGGAACGCTGAGCGAGGAGATCCCCGATGTTCCTGCGCTGCCTCCTCGTCCCGACCGCGCCCGGTCTCGACGCCACGCGCCGGCTCGACGCCGCCCTGCGCCTGGGCCGGCGCCTGCGGGCCCACATCGGCGTCGCCTTCATGGCGCCGGGCCCCGAGCACGTCATGGCCAGCATGGCGAGCCTCGTGCCGATGGACTGCGCGACCATCGAGGCCATCGCGCGGGGCGTGCGCGAGGCCGCGGCCGAGGGCAAGGCAGCCCTGGAAACCTGGTGCGAGCGCGAGGGTGTGGCGTTCATGCCGGAGGGCGACCGGCTCGACGCTACTTTCGTGACCTGGACCGAGCTCTCTGGCGAGGTCGAGCCTCTGCTCACCCTCGCCGGCCGGATCAACGACCTCGTCATCGTCGACCGCCCGAACCCGGATGAGCCCTTCACCGGCCGCGCGCTCGACACTGCCCTGTTCTCGGTCGGGCGCCCGACGCTCATGGTCGGTGAGAGCGTGCCCTACGACCTGCTCGACCACGTCGTGGTCGCCTGGAACGGCAGCCTGGAGGCGACGCGCCTGATCGGCCAGTCCATCACGCTGCTGCACGAGGCCGCCAGGGTCACTGTCGTGCATGCGCGCACCGATCGCTTCGAGGAGGCGCGGGCGGCCGACCTGTGCGCCTACCTGCGCTGGCACGGCATCGTGGCGGAGGCCGCCACCCTGGAGGTCGAGGATGGGACTTCGGTCGGCGCGGCCATCCTGGCCGAGGCGGGGCTGCGGAACGCCTCGATGCTGGCGCTCGGCGCCTACACCCACAGCCGCGTGCGCGAGTTCCTGCTCGGCGGCGTCACCCGCCATGTCATCGAGCACGCGCACATCCCAATGCTCATGGCCCACTGACCGACCGTGAGTGCAAGGAGGCGGAGCCGACGGACGCTCTAGCCCAGGCCTGTGCCTCCACTCGCCGCTGCAGGTCGTGGCAGTGCATATGCGGGGGCGCCGTGCCGCAGTCCAAGCTGCAGGTCTGGTGGGGCTTGCAGAACCACCGCAGGGTTCCGCTCTTCAGGCAGGAGCCGGAGCAGTGACGATGGGGCGCGTTTGCCGGCTCAACAAAGGTTCCTCTCGAATCGGGTGAGCCCGGCCTCGACTGTGCATGGATAGCCGATGCGCTCGCCATGACCGCGGCGAGGCCCAGTTGGGCAGCGCGTGCCGCGGCTGTACGCGCGACGGCGGACATCAGTGGCTCATCAGGCAACAGATAGGGGCATATGCCAGAAGGTCGCGAGTGACGCCGCCGAAGGCCCATTCGCGGAGCCGACCGTGGCCGTAGGCACCCGCGACGAGCAGGTCGGCGGCCTGCTCGGAAGCGGCGTCCACGAGGGCCTCGGAGGCTGCGGAGCCGCAAGCGTCCTTCCGGACGGACGTGGCGTAGACGTCGTGGACCTGCAGCAACCCGACGATGTCCTGCGGATCGGCCGCGCCGTCCCCGTCGTCGACGGAGATCACGACGACCTGGGACGCCCGCTTGAGGAAGGGCAGCGCGTCCCAGACCGCCCGGCGCGCCTCACGGGTGTCCTTCCAGCCCACTGCGACACGCTTGGCGTCGAGGTGGTCGACCTCGGGCGGCACCACCAGGACCGGCTGCCCGAGACGCATGACGAGGTCCCCCGGGTCGACCGAGAACAGCATGGTCCCGGGCTCGGTCTTGCGCCCGACCACGACAAGGTCGGCGGCGGCGGCCTGCGCGACGAGGAAGGGCAGCGGGAGCTCGATGTTGGAGCGCCACTCGACGCGGCTGCGATTGCCGGCCGCCTCCTCGAAGGCGGCGTGCGCCTGCCTGAGGTCATTCAGCACGGTCTCGTTCGAGGCGGTCAGCGCGTAGGCGCTCGCCGGCGTCGGTCCCACCGGCGGCACGGCGTAGGCCGGCGTTTCGGCCGCCACGCCGATCAGGCGGGCGCGGAACTCGTCGGCGAGGTGGCCGGCCAGGCGCACGCGGTCGCGCGCCTCCGTCGTCAGGTCCATCGCCACCATGATGCTGGCAAAGGTCATGGGAGGTCTCCGGCCGGCAGGCAAAGACGGGGTTGGGAATGCTTGATGGGTATGGTCCGGGACCACACCCATCCGGCGGGGCTCAGCCCAGCGTGAGGTGGTCCTCGACGGCGCGCACGCCCGGGGCCGACCACGCGGCATTCTCGGCGAGCTCGCGCTCGTACCAGGCGTTCACCTTGCCCTCCAGGACGACCTTGGCGTCCTTCACCGTCACCTTGATGGCGTCGGCCTCAAGCTCGGCGTTGCGCTTGAGCGCCGCCATGATCTTCGAGCGCACGTCGGGCACGCTCGCCTTCGGGGTCACCTCGATGGTGTTCATGATGCCGGCGACCCCTGCGAGGCGCCGGATCGCGCGGTAGGCCTCCTCCCGCTGGTACTGCCAGTCGACCTTGCCGGAGAGCGTCACCCAGCCGTTCTGGACCTTCACCTGCACGGCGCCCTTGGGCACGGTCACCGACCAGTCGAGCATCTGCACCGCGCGCTGGGCGATGTCCTCGTCGCGCGGCGGTGTCTCGCCGCCGAAGCGGACCTGGATCTCCTCCACCACCCCGCGCACGCCGCGCACCTTCTGGGCGGCCTTCTCGGCGGCGACGCGCTCGGTGTAGCTGCCGACGTGGCCGGTGAGCGTGACGATGCCGTTTTCCACGGCGACGCCGATGTGGGCGGCGTCGATGCTCGGGTCGAAGTCGAGCTCGTCGATGACGTTCTGGCGAATCAGCTTGTCGCCCATGGTCCGTCTCCTCGATGAGGCCCAGGTCGTACCTGGCCGGAGCCGACGCTAGGCGCGGCAGGCCGTCGGACATTGATCCAGCGCAAGCTCCTCTCCGGCCGCGATCCTACCCAGCATCGGGCAAGTCCGCGGGCAGCCCGGGACGGCGCAGGAGGCGGCCACGGCCGAGACCATGTCCCGGGCATCGAACAGCCGGTCGAACACGGGCACGTCCGCGAAGGCGCCCGGCACCCGGGCGTTGCCGGCGATCAGGGCGAAGGGGATGCCGCGCCGGCGCAGTGCGCAGGCGAGCGGAAAGCCAGGACCCCAGTTGAGGTCGACGCTCACCACCGCGAAGTCCGGGGGGCTTCGGTCTAGGCTCGCAGCGGCATCCTCGCAGGTGCCGTAGGGGCCGCTGACGGCGCAGCCGGCGCCAGTGAGCACGTCCTCCAGCCACATGCCCGGCAGCGCCTGAGGCTCGGCCACCAGGACGGTGGGTTGCCTCTCTCCGCCACATGCCTGCATCGCACGATTCCCGTTCCCGGTTGCGGTGCATGAAGAATGGACCGGGCGAGCCAAGCCGCCTTGCGCTGGATCAAGGGAGCGCGGCGGTGGCCAACATGGCGAGGACGGCGAGCAGCATGCAGGCCGTGGCGGTCCAGCCGAGCAGCCTGAGCGGACCGCGCACCGCGAAGGCGCCCATGATGTCGGCGCGCGCCGCCGCCAGCATCATTACGGCCATGACGGGGACCGCGATGACGCCGTTGACGACCGCACTCCAGTAGAGCGCGCGGATCGGGTCGACGGCACCCAGGCTGATGACCATGCCCACCAGCGTGGCGAGCGCCACCGTGCCGTAGAAGGCCCGCGCCTCCAGGAGGCGGCGGCCGAAGCCCACGGGCCAGCGCCGCGCCTCGCCGACCGCGTAGGCCGCCGAGCCCGCGAGCACCGGGACCGCCAGCAGCCCGGTCCCGACGATGCCGAGGGCGAAGACCGTGGCGGAGAAGGGGCCGGCCAGCGGGCGCAGCGCTTCCGCGGCCTGCGCCGAGGTCTGGATGTCGGTGATGCCGCGCGGGTGAAGAACCGCCGCGGTCGTGACCATGATGGCGAGCGCCACCAAGTTCGAGAAGGCCATGCCGACGAGGGTATCGACCTCGATGCGGTGGAGCGCGGCTCCGCCCTGCTCGGGCGCGTGCAGGAGGTCGCGCCGGCGTGGGTAGGCGTGCAGGTCCTCGGCCTCCTCGGCTGCCTGCCAGAAGAACAAGTAGGGGCTGATCGTGGTCCCGAAGAGGGCCACCAGCGTGGTCAGGCCGCCACCGCTGAGGTCGAGCTGCGGAACGGCCAGGGCCAGCCCGAGGTCCCACCAGGAGACGCGAGCGAAGATCACCACGCCCAGATAGGCGAACAGGCTCAGCGTCAGCCACTTCAGGACGGCGACGTAGCGGGTGTACTGCAGCACGAGCTGCATGAAGGCGCAGATGCCGGCGAACAGCACGACATAGAGCCAGCGCGGGCCCGGCAGCAGCAGGTTCAGGGCGTCCGCCATGGCGCCGAGGTCGGCCCCGAGGTTGAGGATGTTGGCCACCAGCAGGAGCAGGACGACGGACTGCAGCAGGCCATTCGGGTAGTGCTCGCGCAGTACGCCCGCGATGCCGTGGCCGGTGGTGCGCCCGATCCGGGCCGAGACCATCTGCACGGCCGCCATCAGCGGCAGGGTGTAGAGCATGGTCCAGCTGAGGCCGTAGCCGAGCTGGGCCCCGGCCTGGCCGTAGGTCGCGATGCCGCTGGGGTCATCGTCCGAGGCACCCGTGATCAAGCCGGGGCCGAGGACCCTCAGCAGGCGCGGCTTCGACGGCCCGACGGCGGGGCTCGGAACCTCCGGGTCGTCGGCCTTCTCGGCCGCGGGGAGGTGAGCGGTGCTCATGCGGCCGACTTCGACGGCGCAGCCTCCGCTCCGGGCCGGACCGTGCGCGCCACTCGCAGGGCGGCGGCGAGGTCGTCGCGGTCGGTGCCGTAGCGGTGGCACAGGTCTTCCAGCCACCGGGGCGGGGCGGCATCGATGTCCGGGATGTCGGAGAACGGGACGTGGTACATCCCGTCGAGGGCCTCGATCCCGTAGCCGGTGACCGCCCATTGCCGCCCCTGCCAGTGCACGGGTTCGGTGAGTTCGTGGCTCATCCCCACCTCCTCAGGCGGCGTGCTGGCTGAGTTCGACGACCTCGCAGGTGTCGGCCCGCAGTCGCCAATCGACGACGCCGTCGGCCTCGCAGAGCATCGCCTTGGCCGCGTAAGCGGCTGCGACGTCCGAGCGGGCGTGGACCACCGCCTGCCGCTGCAGGATGCGATGGTCGTGGCCGGTGTCGTCCAGGACGGTTTTATGGAAGGTGACGAGATACTCGTGCATGGTTCGCCTCCGCTTGCTGGTTGGGGCGAAACCTGGGGCCGGCCGGGGTGGCCGGCCTTGATCCAGCGCAAGGCCACCGGCGCTCAGGTGCCGGTCGCCGGCGGGAAGAGGCGCTCGCGGCCGGGCTGCCCACCGTCCGGCGGACGGCGAGCCCGGCCGCGAGCGCCTCTTCCCGCCGGCGACCGGCACCTGAGCGCCGGTGGCCTTGCGCTGGAT
>NZ_BPRD01000240.1 GCF_022179745.1 Methylorubrum podarium | reverse complement strand
AGCAGGCGCTCGGCTTCGAAGCCGGAGCTGCAACGCGAAATGCATTACCTGAGGGCTTCGACCTTGTTGACGGGCAGCAACGCACTCGCGCGCTGATGCTAGCCTTCGATCGACCGCAGGCGTCCGGCAAATGCCTTTGGGTCAACCTCGCTAATGCCGAGCCGGATGGTGCTCCATCGCTCAGGCTTACGACCCGCAACCAACCGTTCGGCTACGATGCCGAGGGCACCAAGCTCCGAATCCGCGAGCGGAGGGCGGCTCGAACGCTTTATGAGGAACGCGATGCCCGAGGCGACGACCTCGGCTCGATTTTTGACCATCGGCTTTTTGATCGAGAGATCGAGAGAGGAGCTTGGCCGCCGAGCCCACACCTCGCCGACTCGGCGAAGGGGAGTGCCTACGTCCCGATGAATGAGGTCATGAACTGTTTCAAGGTCTACGGCAGTGATCGGCTGGGCTTTAAAGAGGCTGTCACCGCCTTGGTCGGTCGCGAGGCACGACAGGTAAACGGGGAGGTGGTGCGTAGCCTTAACACCGCGCTCGAGCGCTTCGCAGCGGCCGAGGTTGCGCTCCTGCTCGTTGACCTAGAGACAGCACAGGGCGATGGATCTGACCTGTTGCTTCGTCTGTTCGAACGGGTAGGCGCTGGGGGCACGGCGCTATCGGAGTCGGAACGGCTCTACTCAATCTACAAGCACCACTTTCCGCGGGTGCGTGACCTCGTGGAGGCGATCGAAGTTTCCTCGGGTCGTATCATGACCTCGACTCTAATCGCGAACACTGCGTTGCGCATTGCCAATGTGTCCTCTTCGGAGGCACACGAAGCCCCCGTGCCGCATGCCCTCGGCGCGCTTCTTAATCCGCGTCGCAGCGACGATCGGGCCGGGCGCTTTCGCCACGCCCTCTTCGACCTTCTTCCAACAGAGGGCTGCGGCAATATCAGCACGTCTCCGACAACTGGACGACTGACGGCGGCATTCGCGAGAGTCATAGGCCTGCTCCGCTTCGAACCGGCGCAGAATCCGGAGGGGCTGCCCAAGCTCATGCTGGCGGAACTACCGCACGAGCTCGTTCAGGTCATGGTCTACTGGGCCGTGTGCGCAGATGCGCCCGGACGCGTCGCAAGCCGCTTCGAGGCAGCGGAGGTGATCCGCTTCGCTTTGTTCTGGCGCCTGTGCGCGACGAGCCACCTCCAGTGCGCTCGCAACGCAATCCATTGGCTCAGAGCGCGCAAGAAAGCGGGTGCTGACCTATCGATCTTCCCCGGCTTAGCGCTCTACCGCTTACTGACTGGCCAGGCGGAGGGAAGTTGGGGCCAAAACGCCCGGCTGCTCGTCCCGCCCAACCAGATGTTGGACTTCAACTGGGCCGCTCCGCGTGGCGCGACGTGGCTGTCCTCCAAGAACCGCTTTGAGCACGATCAGACCCACCCGGCTAGGCGCCTCTTCCATGCATGGTGGTGGAGCGGCGGACAGATGCTACTTTGGTTGCAACGACGCTATCTCGAGGCAGAGTTCGCCCACTACGATCCCTTAAGCGAGCACGACGATGACCGGCCCATCGACCTGGATCACCTGCAACCTAAGGCACACTGGCGCTTCGACTGGCGGCAAAGGGATCAACACCTTGCGCAACTCCCGGACGTGGGTGAGCGCTGGGCGTTTAACGAGGGGCGGGATCCGCTAGGCAACAGCGTCGGCAACTACCGCTGGGTCGGCTCGGCAAAGAACCGCAGCGACGGTGCTCTTGGATTGGCGGATAAGCTGCGTCGCGCGCGGGGCGATGACGGTGGTGAGATCGAGCCTTGGCTGGCGGAGGCGTTTGACCCGGGCGCCATAGATGCCTGGATCATGGCCGACGCGTCGAAAGGGTGGACGGGGGAGCGCGTCGCCCAGTTCCAGCGAGTGGTCGAAGAGCGTGGGCTGTGGCTCTACCGTCGCTTCTTCGAGGGGGCTGGCTTCGAGCTATGGCTGGACGAACCAACAGGGGCCTAAAGTTCCGGGCGTTGGTCATGGCTGCGTTCGCGCCGAGGCCCACCCACCGCACATACCCCCGGTGGCCTACCCTTGCTCATCGACGCGATCCTGACGCTGGGTCACCGCACGGTGACGAGTATCCTCCCATAGTGGCCAGTTCGCACACCTTCAGCGCTTCTTCCGTGCCTTACGCCAGTGACATAGAAGCCCCCAAAAAACTTTGGAACAAAAGAAGAACGACGTGCTATGGTATCCCGTGCCGGCCGAACCAGCCGACGCAATATAGCGGATGTCGATCACGGCTTGGCGGAACATGACGCCGGCTTATGAGGTGCCGCACCGAACGGGTATCAGCTCACGCGCTCCCCTGCAGAGATGCAGGACGCCTTGAGCGGGTTGCTCCGGCAGTCACGCTGACTGCGAATGCACAAGCACAAGACGGAAGCTCTGCGTCGCCGCACCTTCCGCTCAGTGCGTCGTCGACGGCTAGCGACGCGCTGAGGCATCAGGTTCACCTGATAACCGCGTGATCCGCAAGGATCGGAGATCGGAACCACCTGCTCGGTCAATGGACGCCACCGAGCTGCAGCCCAGGTCGGCTGCTAGGTTCTTCGCCACTTCGACGGAAAGTCGATCTTTTCTCCTCCACCACTGACTCTGCGAAGGGATTCGCCGTTTTCAGTTGTGGGGGAGAAAGTCTTCTCTGGAAAGCCAAGGAGAAGATCATCGACGACATACAGGCAGACCGAGCAGAGAGCGAAGGGCGAAGCCCGGAGCGAGCGCGAGAGGCTGCCCCGAGCCGAAGGCGAGGTCGACGCCGTTGCGGAGTGTCGCTGTGACGCCCGGCTGATGCCCCCTATGCCACTGCGCTCCTGTTCAGCGCGTCGATGACCTCAAACAGCCGGCTCGTCTCCGCGTCATCGAAGACCTGCTCCGGCCCCTGGGGCGCCACGTCCGTGAAGGGGCTCTCGTAGAGCAGACCCGGCTCCATCACGCCCTGGGCGGTCAGGTGATCAACGACGAGGCCGACGAAGTCGATCTGCTCGCGGCTCGCCGTTCCGCTTCCGAGGAACTCGGCAAACGCATCGTTCACCGCCTGCCGGTCGAGACCGACCAGCGAGCGCACGAAACGGCCGAAGCCAGCGCTCGCGTCACGCGCGCGTTCGATCGCCCCAGCGTCGCCGATCCCGGCCTCAAGCAGCATCTTCTCCAGCTCGACGAGATCGGTGGACGTGAGCGCCCGCCCATGCCGGAGCCGGCTGAGGGCGATGTGATCCTCGTGCTTCTTCAAGAAGGCACGCGCCTTGGCCTTGAAGCGCACGAAATCGACCTCGCCGACTTGCGGCAGGTCATGCGTGACCCCCTCGCCGATTTCGTCGGCGAAATCGGAGTAGACAATCGCGCGCTTGCGCTTTTCGATGTGCTGAATGAGATCGCGCAGCCGGTGCCGGACGAGCTCCACTTAAGATGCCTCTAGAGCGGCATCCGATCAGATTGGATCGTAGGCGTCGTAGCCTGCGGCCGCGAGATAGTTGCGGCACTCCGCCGTTGAGAAGCGCCTGAACGCGAGCTTGATGGTGTCCCAGAGCTCGCTGACCGTGCGGGCTGCGTCCGCGCGCAAAATCGCCTTGAGCTTGGCGAAGACGAGTTCGATCGGATTGAAGTCGGGTGAGTAGGCCGGCAGGTAGAGCAGCCGCGCGCCGGCCGCCTCAATGCGCTCGCGGATGCCGCCGACCTTGTGGGCGGGCAGGTTGTCGAGCACGACCGTGTCGCCGCGCTTCAGGGCCGGCACCAGGGTTTCATCGACATAGCTGCGGAAGCGGGCTCCGGTCATCGGCCCGTCGAAAAGGGCGGTGGCCATGAGGCCGTTGGCGCGTAGGCCGGCCGTGACGGTGATGGTTTTCCAATGCCCGATCATCTCGTCGACGGCAAAGACCTCCTGGTCTTCCAGACGCGCGGCCGGGAGGGGGTCCGGTTCCTCGGCCAGTTCGAGTGCGCCGGCTACAGCGCAGAAACGGCTCCAGACCGAGAAGGCAATCAGCGCTCCGCCATCGTCTTCGAGCTTGTGCCCGTGAACGCCAATGCGCCAGTCCACGACGAGGAGCAGCCGGTCGAGAACTCCGATCTCGACGTCGACCTTGTTGGCTTGCGTGCACGTGCCCTAGAGGCCGCCGAGGCAACACCGCAGGTCGTAGGCGCCGCAGCTCGCCGGAGCCTCTACAGGCGATCGGCAGTTGTCCGCCGCTATGTCCTCGCCCGAGCCGCTGGTGTCTGCGAGAGCTGCAACGAGCCAGCGCCGTTCGTCACCTTGCAGGGGGAGCCCTACCTCGAGCCCCATCATACCCGCCGTCTCAGTGACGGAGGTCCAGACGATCCGCGGTTCGTGGGTGCGGTCTGCCCGAGCTGCCACCGCGAGATCCACCACGGACAGCATGGGCACGCGAAGAATGAGGCTTTGATCCAGATCATCTGCCAAAAGGAAGCGGCCGTCGATGCCTGATGTCACATATTGCGACGCACGGACGTCTGTCTGAGAGGTTACGATGCGAGCGCCCGACGGACTGCGTCCGGTTCACGCTCGATAACTCGTAGGAGTGTCTGCATGGCTGTATCGGGCCGACGACGTCCCTGCTCGTAGGCTTCCATCGTCCGCGCTGAGATCCGAAACTGACGCTCGAACTCCTTTGTCGAGGCTGCAACCTTGCGCCGGATCGTCTGCACCCTCTCGGGCGTCAGCACGTCATCGGGCACTTCGTAGCTCTCGGCTTCGACCTCGCCACGCAGGTAGGCGGCCATCTCCTGGAAGGCTTCGACCAGATCGTCGCCGACCCGAGAGCCGGCAGGCTGCTGTGGGCTCTGCGTCATGGTTCGACTCCTTTGATGCTCGCGATCGCTTCGAGGATCGCCTTGCGCTGCTCCGGCAAAAGATCGTCACGCTCGTTCTTGGGGTAGGCCGTCATCATGAACAGCACGCCCAGTGTGACTGCGACATAGTAGATCGTCCGGCCACCTCCGCTCTTGCCACGCCCTGGCAGCGGAAAACGGGCCTTACGAGCCCCACGCAGTCCACGGATCATCGGGTGAGCCTCAGGCGCCCGGACGATCATCAACTCGATTTCGGTTTGGGCCTCGTCACTGAGGCCCATGCTCCTCATCGCCCGGATATAGGGCTTCAGCCGGACGACTTTCATGGGCACATACTACATCAGCGCATTGCGTCAGTGTAGTATGTTTGTCCGGCTGAGCGCCCTATCTTGAACGCCTAGGTTGCTCCGCGCTTTTTGTGCAGCTTCGGCAGGGGACAGACCGACATGAATGTGGAGACGAACGAGGCCGCGTCGAAGCGCCCGGCTGGATCCATCCCGGTTCGTCTCCTGCGGCAGACGTTGCTTTGGCCTCTCGCTCTGGATCTGCCAGCTCGCCCGAGCGACGATCCGGCAGAGTTCGTGAAAGCTCTTCGTGACGAAGTGGCTGGGATCACGGCCGATTTTGAACCTTGGAGTCGGATCGTTGATCCACTAAATCATTGGCCTATCAACACAGACGATCACAAGCGAGAAGCTTACGCAGAATTTGTATATTTCCACGATTTTGTGCAACAATTTCTTTATAGCAAACAGAGCGCTGATGTAAGACTGAAATTCGAAGAGCCTTTCCATGTATACCGGAGAGAGGACCTCGTCCATTTTGATGTCGGGTTTTCGGTCGGAGAAGTGGAACGACATGCTCGCTACGATGTCGATCGCTGCCTGCTCTACGTCTTTCGCACCGGTGTCGCCATCCTGGTGGTCGACCTTTCGCTGACCTCTCAGCTACTCACGGGAGATACCAGACCAACGGGCTTGAACGGCCGGCTCGTCAACGAGACGCTGACGCTCGCTGACGCGCAGACGCTGCTCGATCTTGTGCGACGCGCCTACACCCCGTTCTTCAGAGAGGGCAACGAGCTGCCTCATCTCGTCGTCACGCACGCGCGCTGGGTGCGCGGGAAGGGCAGCGAGAGCACGTTGCACGAGGTGGCGAAAGCCGCGGAGGCCGTCGCGATCCTCATCAAGGGCGAGCGGGAGCGCGCACCGCCCGTCTTCGACCATTGGCGCGAGATCCTGCCGGAGGCTTGGCACATCGGGGCTGCGCATGGCGAGGGGCGCACATGGCGCCACGTCGTGGACGAGCGCATGCCTATGCTTGCCGTCGTCTCCGTTGGCGAGCCCGGCGAGGTAGACAACCTGAAGTGCTTCGAAGCGATCCGGGACAGCGATCTTGCCCGCCTGTGCTTTGCCGATCACGAAGGCGAGGGTTCACCGGCCGATCCCGACTTCCTCGCTGGTTTCGAAGCCGCCCATATCTACGCGCGCTTTCGCCACTGGGGCACGCTCTACCTCGTCAGCGGCTACGCCTTCACCCAACTTCTCGCAGGCAGCAAGGACGGTGAGAGATACTTCGCGGTGCATATGCGCCGTCACTACTACCAGCTGATGCTCCTCGCTCAGTTTGAACTCGCGAGCTTGCTCGCGTTCTCGAGCCGCGTCAGCCGGATCATCGGTGCACATCATCGGGAGGTGAGCGAAAATCAGGGGTCAGAGGCGCGCCTTCAGCGCCGCATGCGCAGCCTTCAACGCGATGTCCTGGAGTTCGTGCACCGCTTCCGGTTCACCGGTGTGACGAACCAAGTTCAAGGCCAGGAGCTCACCGATCTATTGCGGCGACATCTGCGACTCGATGCAATCTACAGCGACCTGAAGGACGAGATCGACTCGGCCAACGACTTCCTGGCGCGCGCCGCCGGCGATCGCGAGGCGGCCGCTGCCGCGCAGCTCTCAGGCGTGGCGACCTTCGGCCTTGCTGCCTCCGTCGCCACCTCGCTTCTCGGCATGAACGTCATCTTCGATGCCGACACGGTCAAAGGCGTGGTGCGGAAACTCGGTGGCTTAGGTGCGAGTGACGAAATCTCTCTTCCCATCATATTCTCGGCGCAGTTCGTAGTCCTGGCCGCGGTAGTCAGCGCCGTGTTCGCCCTCTCCAGCCTCGTCGTCAAAGCGTCGCGGGAGCGCGGTGGCGCGCCTGCACAGGATGCGCGCATCAAGCGCATCCGCCGCATCCTCTCGTGGATCTCGCTCGGTGCGCTCGGCGCAGCAGGGACCGCGAGCGTGGTTCTGTGGAGACTGATCGCGCGTTTGCCTCCTCCACCGGTTTGAATTCGTCGCGCAGAAAAGACCCATGCACGACCCGCTCGTCCCACCCGAACCACGCCTGGACACGCCCGTTCCTCAACGGCTGCTCTTCCTGCTCGGTGGGCGCGATCGAGAGATGGTGGAGATTGGCCGTCTCGTGGCCGCGACGCTGGGACCGGACGCCGTTCGTGACGCGGGCCTCTCCTGGGGCGCACAAGCTTCGGTGTATGGCGCTGCCTTCGAGGAGGCGGCCGCGACAGGCCGCGTTCCTGTGCTCGTGGAGCTCACCCTCAATGTCGAGCCTCCAGCAGGTGCCATCGTCGTCGATCATCACGGCACACGTGCGGGTGATCCCTCGGCCCTGGCGCAGGTCTTTGCGCTGCTGCGGCTACCCGTAGAAGCTTGGACCCGGGAGCACGCACTCGTCGCCGCCAACGACGTCGGCCATGTCGATGGAATGCGAGCCATTGGAGCGACCACGGCTGAGGTAGCGCGCCTAAGGGCAGAGGATCGGGCGGCGCAAGGCATCACCCCTGAGGAGGAGGCACAGGGGCGAACCGCCCTCGCTCGGGCCGAGCATCCGCTGCCGGGCGTGCTGCTGGTGCGCCTGCCGCACACACGGACCGCGACGGTGACGGACACGCTGGTGGAGGCGGACACAATGCCTGACACGCTCCTGATCCTCACGCCCACCGGCGCGCACGCCTTCGGCTCCGGGACGTCCGTGGCGGCGCTGGATACCGCTCTGCCCGGGGGTTGGCAGGGGGGTGATCTGCCTCGTCGTGGCTATTGGGGCCTTTCACCTGCGCCGGAGGATGCCGAGGCACGGGCACTCGATGCGCTTGCAACAGCTGGGCCCGATTAGCGATTTTGACGACGATTTCCACGCACCTCTCCTGCAAAGCGATCTGCTCCGCGAAAATGGACCTTTGTGTGGAAGTCGCTCCGAATTTCTGCAATCTTGACAATGCGTTCAGAGGGATGGAGTTTGGCGCCCTCTGCC
>NZ_BPRD01000239.1 GCF_022179745.1 Methylorubrum podarium | reverse complement strand
CTCCGAGAAGCGGCGGCGCCGCACCTGGGTGCGCACCCGTGCGATCAGCTCGTTGCGGTCGACCGGGCGCAGCAGGTAGTCGTTGACGCCGAAATCGAGGCCGCGGGTGATGCGGGCCTTCTCGTGCATCTCGCCGATCATGATCAGCGCCATGTTGCGGGTCCGCTCCAGCGAGCGGAGCTGGCTGCACAGGCGCAGGCCGTCGAACCCTTCGAGGTCGAGGCTCACCAGGGCGAGGTCGAACCCTTCCTCGGGCGCCCGCACCAGGGCACGGTGGGGATCGGTCTCGACGGTGACGTGATGGTGCTGGGACAGGGCGGTGCCGATGCGGTCGATGGCGCTCGGACGATCCTCCACGAGGAGGATGCGCGCGCCCTCGCCGGTGTCGGCGGCGGCGAGAACCAGGGGATCGGGGCCGCCGATCTCGCGCGTCGCGAGGGCGCGGGAGCGCAGCTCGTCCGTCACCGCCTTCAGCCGCACGAGGCTGCGCACCCGCGTCATCAGCGCGGTGTCGTCGATGGGTTTGGTCAGGAAGTCGTCGGCCCCGGCATCCAGGCCCCGCAGACGGTCGGCGGGCTGGTCGAGGGCGGTCACGATCACCACCGGCAGGTGGGCGGTGGCGGGATTGGACTTGAGGCGGCGGCAGACCTCGAACCCGTCCATGCCCGGCATCATCACGTCGAGGAGCACGATGTCGCACGCTCCGTTCTCGCAGATCGTCAGGGCATCGGGCCCGTTCATCGCCACGACAACGTCGAAATATTCGAGCGACAGTTTTGTCTCGAGCAGCCGTACGTTGGGGTAGAGATCATCCACGATCAGGACGCGAGCGGACATCGTTCCTCCGATGCGCGGCCTTGACGACCGCGACGGCGTTCAGTCCGAGGAGATCTCAGGGAGCGCCGTCATCGCCAATGTACCTGCGGACCGTTGCCAAAAACTTGGCAACCGAGATCGGCTTGGACAAATATGCCTCGCAGCCGCCTTCACGAATGCGTTCCTCGTCGCCTTTCATTGCAAAGGCGGTGATGGCGATCACGGGAATGTTACGGAGGTCGTCGTCGTCCTTGAGCCATTTGGTCACTTCCAGGCCCGACACTTCGGGAAGCTGGATGTCCATCAGAATCAAGTCTGGGTGGTGGGCGCGCGCGAGTTCAATCGCCTCGATACCGTTGGCGGTCTTGAGGGTCGCGTAGCCGTGCGCCTCCAGCAGATCGTTGAAGAGCTTCATGTTCAGCTCGTTGTCTTCAACGATGAGAACGGTTTTCTTCATGACCTGCTCCGGCGCGGTCGCGATGGCGTTCCACCCCGTGGCCCGGCCCCTCGTACTCTCTTAAACTGCCACTCGTTGATGAAACGCAAACTTGATCATAGTGATGGCGGGAGCGAACGTCTCGCCATCGAAGTGCTGGGATGGCTCGCCGCCGACGAGGACCGGCTGTTCCGGTTCGTCGCCGCGAGCGGCCTGGAGCCCGGAACGCTGCGCGAGAGCCTGCACGATCCCGGCTTTCTCGGCGCCGTTCTCGACCATGTGATGGGCGACGAATCGTCGCTGCTCGCCTGCGCCGAGGCACTTCAGGTGAAGCCGGAGCGGATCGCCTCCGCCTGGCAGCGCCTGCAGCCGCCGCCTTTCGACGAGGGCGCCTGAGCAGGGTCGCGCGACGACCTTGAGCATCGTCTTTCTCGGAAGGCCAGTCACCTTTCGGGAGGATGCCCTACCGCGCGAGCTCCCGCAGCCCGAGCCGGATCAGGGTCTTGGCCTCCACGGTGTCGGCCTCCTCGCCCAAGCCCTTCAGGGCGGTGGCGATGGCGGCCGAGGCCTGAACCTGGGGATAACCGAGATTGACCAGCGCCGAGATCGCGTCCGCGACCGGCTGCGGCGCCGTCCTGTCCTCGACGGCGCCGGTGAGAGCGATCAGCGCCGGATCGACGGGGGCGAAGGCGGGCGCCTTGTCCTTCAGTTCCGCGACGAGGCGGGCGGCGAGCCGCGGCCCGACGCCGGGGGCGCGGGCGACGGCGCCCTTGTCGCCGGTGGCGATGGCGGTCGCGAGGTCGGCCGGCTCTAGCACTGAAAGAACACCGAGCGCCACGCGGGTGCCGACCCCCTGCACCGTCTGGAGCAAGCGGAACCACTCCCGCTCGGCATCGGAGCGGAAGCCGTAGAGACGGATCATGTCCTCGCGCACATGCGTCTCGATGGCGAGATCCGTGGCCTCGCCGGGCTTCGGCAGGCGCTGCAGGGTGCGGGCGGAGCAGTGAACGACGTAGCCGACGCCGTTCACGTCGAGGATCACGAAATCCTCGCCGTAGGAATCGACGATCCCCTTGAGCTTGCCGATCATATGAAACCGTCGATCCTCGAAGGGTCCGTTGCCGCGCTTGGCCTAAGGCCATATCCGTCTTGGCGGCACAACCGACAAGGTGACCGCATGAAGCGCACGCTCGCCCTCGCCGCCCTCCTGCTGGCGGGTTTCGCCCTCGCCATGCCCGGCGCGCCCCATGCTCAGGAGGCCGCCCCGGCCCTGACCAAGGACCCGAAACAGGTGAAGGCCGGGCGCTATCGGCTCGATCCCGCCCACGGCAAGATCACCTGGTCGATCAGCCATCTCGGTTTCTCGACCTATTACGGCCAGTTCACCGAGGTCTCGGGCGACCTCGTCCTCGATCCCGCCGAGCCGGGCAAGAGCACGCTGTCCGTCAAGATCGGCACCGGCAGCGCCAACGGGCTGAACGACCGGCTCAACGCGCATCTCAAGACGCCGGACTTCCTCGACGTGGAGAAGTTTCCCGAGGCGACCTTTGTGAGCCAGTCGATCGAGCCGACGGGTCCGACCACCGCCCGCGTCAACGGGACGCTGACCCTGCGCGGCGTGTCGAAGCCGGTCTCGTTCGACGCCACCTTCAACCAGGCGGGCGTCAACCCGGTCGACAAGATCTACTCCGTCGGCTTCGACGGCTGGACGGTGATCAAGCGCTCCGAGTTCGGCGTGAACGCGTTCCTGCCGCTGCTCGGCGACGAGGTGGCGCTCCGGCTGGAGGGCGAGTTCAAGCTGCAATAGGCGTCGGCGAGACGGGCGGGGCCATCGCTCGAAGCCGCTTGAGCGGCTTCGCGGCGCGAAGAGCGCCGCGCGGAGCGGAAGCCTGAGCCCGCGGAGGCAGGCGCCGGCGACTGAGGCCGGCGTAGAACCAGGGTGATCGCTGTCAAGCGATCGCCCTGATGAGGCGGGCCGCGGGTTTGCGGCAAGGCTTTGTTCACGCTACGTGCCGTAGCGGATCGATGCTCTGAAGGAGGCCGAGGCCATGACCACGGACGTCCGCATTCTCGGCATCGATCCCGGCCTGCGCCGCACCGGCTGGGGTCTGATCACGGCGCGGGGCACCAAGCTGTCCTATCTCGCCTGCGGCGTCGTCACCTCCGACGGCGACCTGCCGCTGGCTCTGCGCCTGCGCGAGCTGCACGAGGGCCTCACCCGCATCATCACGACCTACGCGCCCGACGAGGTCTCGGTGGAGGAGACCTTCGTCAACAAGGACGCGCAGGCCACGCTCAAGCTCGGCCATGCCCGCGCCGTGGCGCTGCTGGTGCCCGCCCTCGCCGGGCTGCCGGTGGCGGAATACGCCGCCAACCTCGTGAAGAAGACGGTGGCCGGCAACGGCCACGCGGAGAAGACCCAGATCCAGGCGATGGTGAAGTTCCTGCTGCCGAAAGCGGAGTTCAAGCTCGCCGACGCGGCCGACGCGCTCGCCATCGCCATCACCCATGCGAGCCACCGCGGCGCCATCGCCCTCGACCGCCGCCACGCCGTGGCCGCCGGCAACGGCCCGGGCGCGGCGCGGATCGCCGCCGCGCTGGCGCGGCTCGACCGATAGGCCCGATCCGATCGGCTGGTGCGCTCGATCCTTGATGTTGCATCGTCCCGAAAGCCGGTGGCCGCCTTTCGGGACGATGCACTAGCCTCTCAGGTCGAGCAGGACCTTGCCGACGGCCTCGCGGCGCACGAGCACGCCGAGCGCGTCGGCGTAGGCTTCGAGCGGATAGGTGCCGTGCACCTTCACGGTGAGCCGGCCCTCCGCCGCCCAGGTGAGCAGCCGGGCCTGGTTCGCCGCGTGCGCCTCCGGCTCGCGCTCGACGAAGGCGCCCCAGTGGACGCCCTGCACGTCGATGCCCTTGAGCATGATGACGTTGAG
Source organism: Methylorubrum podarium (assembly GCF_022179745.1). Classification (GTDB taxonomy): domain Bacteria; phylum Pseudomonadota; class Alphaproteobacteria; order Rhizobiales; family Beijerinckiaceae; genus Methylobacterium; species Methylobacterium podarium. Next base: position 3,289 of record NZ_BPRD01000239.1, on the reverse strand, counting down.
GGGGAATTTCGGGATCTCGCCCGCGGCGAAGCCGATCACGAGGAAGCGGCCCTTCCAGCCGAGCGCGCGCATCGCCGGTTCGGCGAGCTCCCCGCCGACCGCGTCGTAGACCACGTCGACGCCCCGCTCGCCGGTGAGGCGCCGCAGCGCCTCGCGCAGGTTGTCCGCCTTGTAGTCGATCAGGTCGTCGGCGCCGTGGGCGCGGGCGGTTTCGAGCTTCTCGGGCGAGGAGGCGCAGGCGATGACGCGCGCGCCCAGCAGCTTGCCGAGTTCCACCGCGGCGAGACCGACGCCCCCCGAGGCGCCGAGGACGACCAGCGTCTCGCCCGGCCGGATGGCGGCGCGGTCGCACAGGGCGTGGAGCGTGGTGCCGTAGGTGATCGAGAGCCCGGCGGCGACCTCGTCGGAGACGGCTTCCGGCACCCGCGCGAGGCGCCTGACCGGCACCGCGATCCGCTCGCGGGCGGTGCCGTGGCTGAGATGCACCATCACCCGGTCGCCGACGGACAATCCCTCCGCACCGGGACCCAGGGCCTCGATCACGCCGCAGGCCTCGCCGCCGGGGGAGAACGGCAGTTCGGGCTTCACCTGATAGCGGCCGGCGATGATGAGGGTGTCGAAAAAGTTCAGCGCCGCGAACCGAACCCGCACCAGCGCCTCGCCGGGGCCCGGCACCGGATCGGGCAGATCCTCGATGCTGAGATCCTCCGGCCCGCCGAGCCGGCTGCACATCAGGGCCTTCATTCCGCGCCGCCTCCGTCCCGCCGTCCGATCCGCCGTCGGCTCCCCCGCCCGCGGGAGACATCGCCGCGATCGACGGCGCCGATGCCCGCGCTCATGCCCGCTCGCGCGCGGTGAGCGCAAGATGCTCGGCGTCTCTCACGAAACGCCCGTTGCGCCGTCGCGGTCGGACGGGGAGGCGGTCGGTGACCCCGAGTTTCGTGAGGCACGCTCACGCCCGCTCGTAGGTCCCGGTCAGCAGGCCCTTGGCGATCACGTTGCCTCGAAGCGCGTCGAGGAGCGCGCTCCGGCCCGGCGAGGCGGGCAGCTCCGCCGGGCGGGCGAGGGCGAAGGCCTGGAACAGGTAGTGGTGCGGTCCGTGCCCCGTCGGCGGGTCCGGCGGCAGCCAGCCGTCCTTCAGGAACGAGTTGCGGCCGAGGTCGTGCCGCGCACCCTCGCCCGCCGGGCCCGCGAACGCCCCTTCCGGAAGGCGCTGGTCTTCCGGGCGCAGATTCCAGGCGATGAGGTGGACGAGGGGATGAGGGGAGGGCGCGTCCGGATCCTCCACGAACAGGATCAGTGCCGCCGCATGCTCCGGCACGCCGGCGAGGGCGAGCGGCGGCGACACGCCTTCGCCGTCGGCCGTGTGGCGGGCCGGGATCGGCGCGGTGTCGGCAAAGGCCTCGCTCGTCACGCGGATCGTCGCGGGGACGTCCGCCGCGACCGTGTGGAACGCGGCCTTCTCCGCGCCGGCCCGCAGGCCGGCCAGGGCCTCACCGACGGCGTGCGGCAGCTTCTCAAGCATCGGTTGAGTGTCTCCGTTCCTGGTGGAGATTCCTCAACGAAGGCCGCCCGGCTTCGTTTCAGGCGGGGCGGTGCGCCGCGACCATGTAGTTCACCCCCGTGTCGCGGCTCGCCCGCCAGGAATCGGTGAGCGGATTGTAGACCACCCCGGTCGTGTCGGTGACGGTGAGGCCGCCCGCCGCGATGTCGGCGGACAATTCCCCCGGCGTCACGAACTTTTCCCAGTCGTGGGTCCCCCGCGGCAGCCAGCGCAGGATGTACTCGGCGCCGACGATGGCCAGCGCGAAGGAGCGCATCGTCCGGTTGATGGTGGCGGCGAACAGGAGCCCGCCCGGCTTCACCGTCGTGCAGCAGGCGCGCAGGAACCCGGCGCGGTCGGCGACGTGCTCGACGACTTCCATGGCGAGCACGATGTCGAAGCGCTCGCCGCGCGCGGCCACTGCCTCGATGGTCTCGTCGCGGTAGTCGATGGCCAGCCCCTCGGCCTCCGCGTGGGCGCGGGCCGCCGCGACGTTGCCCGGCGCCGGATCGAGCCCGGTCACCGTCGCGCCGAGGCGGGCGAGCGGCTCCGACAGCACGCCGCCGCCGCAGCCGATATCGATCACGCGCAAGCCTTCGAGGGGGAAGGGCGCGGCCGCATCGCGGTCGAAGATGCGGCAGGCTTCGTCGCGGATGTAGCCGACCCGGACGGGATTGAACTTGTGCAGAACCGCCATCGGTCCGCGCTCGTCCCACCAGCGCGCCGCCAGGGCGTCGAAGCGCGCCACTTCGTCCCGGTCGATCGAGGCACCCGTCATCCGGCTCACTTTCGCATCGTTTGAACCTGCGGTCCGTCCGATTGACACGGCCGGGGGGCCCTTGTACCCGCCGGGCGCATCCCCGGTACAGCCGCGCCGTGTTGTTTTCCGTGCCGGTTGCTGGCCGGCGGCGTGGCCCGCGCGGCCGGCCCCGTGGTGAGAGACGAGCAGACCGGACGCGACATGCCCCGTTTGGTGATGAAATTCGGCGGCACCTCCGTCGCCAACGTCGACCGCATCCGCAACGTGGCGCGCCACGTCGCCCGCGAGGTCGCGGCCGGCTACGAGGTCGCGGTCGTGGTCTCGGCGATGTCGGGCAAGACCAACGAGCTCGTCGGCTGGGTCAAGGATGCCGACCCGCTCTACGGCGCGGCGGAGTACGACACGGTCGTCGCCTCGGGCGAGCAGGTCACCTCGGGGCTCCTCGCCATCGCCCTCAACAAGGACGGCATCAAGGCCCGCTCCTGGCAGGGCTGGCAGATCCCGATCCACACCTCCGACGCGCACGGCTCGGCCCGGATCGAGGGCATCGACCCGAAGAACCTCGACGAGGGATTCGCCCGCGGCGAGGTCGCGGTGATCTCCGGCTTCCAGGGCGTGAATGCCGGCACCGGCCGGATCGCGACCCTGGGGCGGGGCGGCTCGGACACCTCGGCGGTCGCCATCGCCGCCGCCATCGGCGCCGAGCGCTGCGACATCTACACCGACGTGGACGGGGTCTACACCACCGATCCCCGCGTGGTGCCCAAGGCCAAGCGCATGGAGCGCGTGACCTTCGAGGAGATGCTGGAGATGGCGTCCCTCGGCGCCAAGGTGCTGCAGGTGCGCTCCGTCGAGCTCGCCATGGTGCACCGGGTGCCGACCACGGTGCGTTCCTCCTTCGATCCCCCCGATGCCGCGCGGCCGGGCACCCTCATCTGCGACGAGGACCAAATCGTGGAACAGCAGATCATCACCGGCATCGCCTT
>NZ_BPRD01000238.1 GCF_022179745.1 Methylorubrum podarium | reverse complement strand
GCGACATCGCCCTGAAGGTGGCGCTGGAGCGCGACGTGCATCTCGTGCGCTTCGAGGAGGGTCGGATCGAGTTCCGCCTCGCGCAGGGCGGCCGGCAGAGCCTCGCCACCGACCTCGCCCGGGCGCTCGACGCCTGGACCGGGCGGCGCTGGCTGGTGGCGTTGTCCCGGGAGGAGGGTGCGCCGACCCTCGCCGAAAACTCGCGGGCCGCCGAGGAGACGCGCCACCAGAACGCCGCCGCGCACCCGCTCGTGCGGGAGGTCCTATCGCGCTTTCCCGGCGCGCAGATCGTCGATATCCGCGACAAGGCGCCGGAGGCGGAGGCCGCCGAGGCGGCAGCGCCGGGCGCGGGACCGGCCGCCCCGCCGGCCGAGGACGAGGACGCGGACGACGACGCCTGATCGATCGCGCGTCCCACCCTGGCGGCCGACACGTCCCGCGCCTAAGTGCGGGAGACGAATTCCTTCCTCGACCCGAATCGGAGCGGACCCGTCATGCGCGACCTCATGGGCATCATGAAGCAGGCCCAGGCCATGCAGGAGAAGATGGCCTCGCTCCAGTCGGAACTCGACTCGGTGGAGGTGTCGGGTGCCTCCGGCGGCGGCGCCGTGAGCGTGCGGATGACGGCGAAGGGCCAGGTGCTCGGCGTCTCCATCGATCCGAGCCTGATGGTCGCCGACGAACGGGAGATCCTGGAAGACCTCATCGTCGCCGCCTGCAACGACGCCCGCAGCAAGGCCGAGACGACGGCGCAGGACAAGTTGGCGGAGCTGACCAAAGGTCTGCCGCTGCCGCCGGGCATGAAGCTGCCGCTCTAGACTTCGCGAACGGCCGGCTGATCTGCAGATCGGTGCGGCGAAGCCCTCCGACTTGAGATAAGCCGGCAAAAAGTTCGCATCCGAGACAGACCCTATCCTTGCCTGCGGCGCCTTGTCGCAGGCCGTGGCGAGCCCGCCTGCCGGCCGCTCAACTCGAAAAATTCGATCACGGTATCAGGGACATAAGTGGCCCCGTCCGCGTCGTCGGCGAGCCGAACCGATCCCGGTGACGGAAGCGGTAAGCGTTCGCCGGGCACAACTCCAAATTTTGTTAAGGCGGCCAGTTCGCCGCGCGGGCATGGTCCGTGGGCCGGGTCGAACGCGGCCCCCCTTAGCGAGGCTCGGCGGTTCCGCCGGTCTCTTTCCGATCAGAGCCGGCGGAACCACCGCCGCGGCTCGGAGAGGTGCCGTGCCAACCCTGCTTTCGACTGGCGTGATCGCCGGTTGCGCTCTGCTCGCGGCCGTTCTGAGTGCGAACCTCTGGGCCCTGCGCGTGGCCGCCGCGATAACGGAAGCGGACGAGACGGAGTGGACGGGACGCTGAACGACGGCGCCCCTCGTCGCCTCCTCGGGGGTGCCTCGGCTCAGGCCGAGAGCCGCAGCGGCATGGTCTCCAGCCGCGCATCGAGCGCCGCATCCTCGCGCTGGCGGGCCACCACCACCTGACGCACGCCCGTCTCCTTGGCGAGACGGTAGAGCGAGACGAGGGCCGGGTCGTCGGACGCCGCGTCCGAGGCGATCACGATCGCATCCATGCAGGGTCCGACCGCGGGGATCAGCTCGGCCGCATCCCGCGCCGTGCCCGCTTCCAGGCGGCAGAGCACCCAGTCGTAGCTCTGCGACAGGGCGTTGAGGCCGATGGCGAGGCCCTGGGGCTCCTCCAGCAGCACGTCCACGGGCGCCACCCCACGCTTCACCGCGTGGAGCCGCGAGCCGCGCACCGGCTGGATCACGTCGAGGAAATCGGCCTCGCCCGCCACGAGATCGGTCAGCCCCGGCTGGGACGGATCGGAGGCCGCACCGTTGACATCGACCAGCAGCGTCTGGCGGCGCGGGCCGAGCACGCGGGCGAGGTTCGAGGCGAGGCCGGGCGTGCCGTCGGCGCGCAGGGTTTCGACCACGAGGACGCAGCCGCCCTTCGGCTGCCCCTCGGCCCGCGGCGAACCCGCCCCGCCCTCCAGCCGGGCGATCAATCCGTCGAGGTCGGCGGAGGAGCTGGCGGACTTCACCGGAACGCCGGGGCCGCCCTTGGCCGCCTTCGCACCCTCGGCGCGCACCTCCCCCTGAGCCGCCGCTTCGGGCCCGATCGGCGCCGTGCTGGCGAAGACGGGGTGGTGCACCGTCGCCGTCGCCCGCAGGGAATGGGCGAAGGCGAGGGCCGGAGCGAAGCGATCCGTCGCGGAAGCCGGGTAAGCGCCGCCGTAGACCGGCTCGTAGGCGGGGCGGCGGCGGGAGGGCGGCTCCGGCTCGGGATAGAAGTCGCGCGGACGCTCGGTCGTCGGGCCGGCGAAGGCGGGCTCGCCCTCGTCCCCCGTGCGGTCCCCGTCGGGTCCGGGAGGGGTGACGAGGAGGTGGCGGCCGACGACGGCGGCGCTCGCGAGCAGGAAGGCGAGCAGCGTCACGAAGGCGACGATCGGGATCTTCTTGGGGAAGGACGGCAGGTCGGGCACGACCGCGCGGGACACCACGCGGGCATTGGCCGGGCTCGCGTTCTCGGCATCGCGCGCCGCCGCCTCGCGGTAGCGGGAGAGGTAGGATTCGAGCTGCTCGCGCTGGGACTTCGCCTCGCGCTCCAGGGCCCGCAGCTCGACTTCGCTGCTGTTGCCCTTGGCGACGACGTCCTGCTGCCCCTCGACCGCCGCGCGCAGGGATTCGACGCGGGCGCCGGCGATCTTGGCGTCGTTCTCCAGGGTGCGCACCACCCGCTCGGCGGCGGCCTTGATCTGGTTCTCGAGATCCTGGACCTGGGCGGTCAACTCCTTGATCCGGGGATGGGCCGGGAGCAGCGTGCGCGATTCGAGGGCGAGCTGCGCGCGCATCGCCATGCGGCTCTCGACCGTGCGCCGGATCAGCTCGTTGTTGGCCACGTCCGGGATCTCGAAGGCGCGGCCCTCCTTGATCATGTCCTTCAGGAGCTTGGCGCGGGCGGTCAGGTCCGCCTGGATCGTGCGCGCTTGAGACAGCTGGCTCGACAGTTCGGAGAGCTGCTGCGACGAGAGCGGCTGCGCGGCGGCGCTGCTGCCCGTGCCGATCAGGCCGTGCTTGGCCCGGAACGCCTCGACCTTCGCCTCGGCCTCGGCCACGCGGGCGCGCAGGGTGGCGATGTTGTTGCCGAGCCAGGTCGAGGCGTAGCGCGCGGTGTCGACGGAGGCCGCCTCCAGCGAAGCGAGGTAGAGGTCGGCCACCGTGTTGGCGCCGCGCGCGGCGAGTTCGGGATCGCGCGAGCGGAACTCGACGGCGAGGATGCGCGACTTGCCGACCGGATAGACCAGCAGGTGGTCGAGATAGTTTTCGAGGATGCGATCCTCGGAGGCGCGCTCCATCGGCGCCGAGACGAGCCCGAGCATCATCAGCGTACGCCGGACCGCCGAGACCCCCTCGGCCTCCGGATCGAATTCCGGGTTGCCGACGAGCTTCAGGCTGCGGATCGCCTCGCGGGCGAGGTCGCGCGACATCGCCACCTGCACCTGGCTCGCCACGGCCTGCTCGTCGATCGGCTGGGGCTGATCCGTCCGCTCCGCGGCGGTGCGGGCGAAGGCGGGATCGCGGCTCTCCAGCAGGACCTTGGCCTCGCCGGTGTAGCGCGGGGTCACGACCTGCACGAAGACGCCGGCACCGATCGCGGCCAACAGGGTCGGCACGGCGATCCAGGCCCAGGAGCGGCGCAGGACGCCCGCGATCTGCGACACCGCCAGCCCGTCGCCGGGCCCACCGGGGCCGCCGGAGGGCGGAAGAGACGGATCGGTCGACAGCCTGAGGCGCGGCATGGGCAGTCTTTACGAAGGCAGGACGCGGAATCGGGGTAATTCACCCGTCTTGCGCCAATTGAGGCGGTTAAGGTTGACACCCCGTTAAGACCTGAATCCTCCATTGCCCTGAATTCGGGACGAGGCCGATCGCCGGAAACACGCTTCTACGCAGACCGCGGCCGGATCAGCATTCGTTAACCATGCTCCCTTAAAGAACGGCCGAGGTTCCCCACAACGGCGATGGCGATGCACCGGCGCGCATTCCTCCTGGCTCTTCCGTCCGTTCTCGCGCTCGGCGGCTGCCTGCGCCCGGATTTCCGGACCGTCGATCTCGACGCCACCGGCACCGGCTCCATCGGCGCCCGCTACTCCCTGGCGGCGGGCGACAAGCTGCGGGTCATCGTGTTCGGACAGGACAACCTGTCCAACATCTACGCGGTCGACGGCGGCGGGCGGATCGCGATGCCGCTGATCGGCGTTGTCCAGGTCGGCGGTCAGACCACGGCGCAGGCCGCCCGGCTGATCGAGTCGAAGCTCGCCGCGGGCTACGTGCGCGAGCCGCACGTCACCGTCGAGGTCGATGCCTACCGACCCTTCTACATCCTCGGCGAGGTCACGACCTCCGGCCAGTACCCCTACGTCAACGGCATGACCGTCGAGACGGCGGTGGCGATCGCCGCCGGCTTCGGACCGCGGGCGGCGCGCGACTACGCCGTGCTGACGCGCGAGGGTCCGGGTGGCCTCATCAACGGCATCGTGCCGATGTCGTATCCGGTGCGGCCGGGCGACACGATCGTCGTCAAGGAGCGGTTCTTCTGATCCGTCTCCCGTCAGCGTTCACCAACGCCTAACCGCGATCCGTGAAAGGCGCCCCCCGACGCCCCGCGCGGAGCTGTTTTGGCTCTCCCGCGCCCGCCTCTTAACCCTGTGCTGACGGCGCCATGACGAATCTTCCGCCGAATGGGCTCCCGCCTCGGGGTCGCCCGCGCGGAGATCGACTGACGTGGCCGCTCCCATCGCCGCTCCTCTGACCGCCCCGCCTCAGAGCCGTGCGGGCAATCCGGTCGCAGACCTCTCATCCCGCACCGGCGCGGGCGAGCGCCACCGCATCCTCCACGTGTTCCGGGCTCCCGTCGGCGGGCTGTTCCGCCACGTCGTCGATCTCACCCGCCTCCAGGCCGAGGCCGGGCACGCCGTCGGCCTCGTCTGCGACGCCTCGACCGGAGGCGAGCGGGCCGAGCGCGCGCTCGCGGAACTCGCGCCGCATCTCGCCCTCGGCGTCACGCGGATCCCGATGCACCGCAATCCGCATGTCAGCGATCTCGCGGCGCTGCGCGCCGTGCGGGCGCGGGCGCTCGCCGTCGGCGTCGACGTGCTTCACGGTCACGGCGCCAAGGGCGGCGTCTTCGCCCGGCTCGCGCCCCTGGGCCGCGCCGGCCGGGGCGTGATCCGCGCCTACACACCCCATGGCGGAAGCTACAATTACCGGCCGGGAACGCCCCTGCACCGCGTCTACATGGCGGCCGAGCGGGTGATGGCCCGGGCGACCGACCTGTTCCTGTTCGAGAGCGAGTACGTCGCCTCCCGCCACGCCGCCTTTGCCGGCGGGTCGCCGCGCCTCGAACGGATCGTTCACAACGGCATCGCCGAGGCCGAATTCGCGCCCGTCGGGACGTCGGCGGATCCGTTCGATCTCGTCTATGTCGGCGAGTTGCGGGAAGCGAAGGGGCTGCCCGTGCTGCTGCGGGCACTCGCGAAGGTGCGCAACCGGGGCCGCAAGCTGCGCCTGCTGATGGTCGGCTCCGGGCCGGACACCGAGAGCCTCGCGGCCATGGCCGAGAATCTCGGCCTGCGCGACGCCATCGCCTTCGAGCCGCCCCAGGCGATCCGCCCCGTGCTCGGCCGCGGGCGCGTCATGGTAGTGCCCTCGCTCGCCGAGTCCCTGCCCTACGTCGTGCTGGAGGCGGCCGCGGCGGCCCAGCCGCTCGTCGCGACCAATGTCGGCGGCATCCCCGAGATCTTCGGTGCCCTGTCCGGCGATCTGGTCCCGCCGGGTGACGACGAGGCGTTGAGCGCCGCGATCATCCGCATCCTCGACGAGGCGCCCGCCACCCGCGACGGCCGCGCGCGCGCGCTCAGCGATTCGCTCCGCACCCGGTTCTCGATGAACCGCATGGCGACCGACGTGCTGTGCGGCTACGCCGCCGCGTTCCGGGCGAAGCGGGTGCGGACCGCCTCCGCCGCCGCGGCGTGAGCCCGACGATGACCCGGCCCCTGTCCCATCCCGCGACATCCCGGTCGCGTCTCGCCTTAGGCTTTCGTGAAGATCGATCCGGCACACTCCCCTGCCGGAAAGGCTCGACGTTTTCACGTGGAACATTCCGATGAGTGCCATCGACGTGCGCGATCTGCTCAAGGCCGCCGAGCAGAGCGACGCGCTGACTCCCGTCCCGGCCCCGCTGACGCTCGATCGGGCGGAGGGCGCGCGGAACGCGGGCCCCAATCCTGAGCCGGCCCCACAGACCCGGAATTCCTGGCTCTCGCCGGTGGTGCTGGCCGGCTGCGTGCGGCTCGCCGAGTTCTGCGGCCTGATCCTGCTCGGCCTCGGTCTGCACCAAGCCCTGCTCCGCGGCGTCGTGCCGATGGCGCCGCGCTACGTCACCGCCGTCCTGGCCGTGACGGTGGCCGCCCTCGGCCTGTTCCAGGCTTCGGGCAGCTACCGGATCGGCGCGTTCCGCGACCTCTCCAGGACCGCGGTGAAGCTCGCCACCGGCTGGTCCGTCGCCTTCCTGATGGTGGCCGCGGCGATGGTGCTCGGCAAGATCGCCGACCACTATTCCCGGATCTGGCTGCTCAGCTACTACATGGCCGGCCTCGGTCTCCTGCTGGGCGGCCGCGCCGTGCTCTCGGCCTTCGTCCGCATGCAGACGGCCCGGGGCCGCTTCGATCGCCGCACCGCCATCGTCGGCGGCGGTCCGGCGGCCGAGGAGCTGATCCGCGCCCTGGAGACCGGCGGCGAGAACGGCATCCGGATCATCGGCGTCTTCGACGACCGCGGCGACGACCGCTCCGGCGCCGAGGTGGCCGGCCATCCCAAGCTCGGCAATGTGAGCGACCTCGTCACCTACGCCCGCCACAACCCGCTCGATCTCGTGGTGTTCACGCTGCCGATCTCGGCCGAGACGCGCATCCTGCAGATGCTCGCGAAGCTCTCGGTCCTGCCGGTCGATATCCGCCTGTCCGCCCACGCGGCCAAGCTGCGCCTGCGCCCGCGCGCCTATTCCTATCTCGGCGGGGTGCCCCTGCTCGACGTGTTCGACAAGCCGCTCGCCGACTGGGACGTGATCCTCAAGGGCGCGTTCGACCGCCTCGTCGGCCTGCTGCTGCTGGTGGGCCTCTCGCCGGTGATGCTGGCGGTCGCGATCGCGGTGAAGCTCACGTCCCCCGGTCCGGTGCTGTTCCGGCAGAAGCGCTACGGCTTCAACAACGAGCTGATCGAGATCTTCAAGTTCCGCTCGATGTATGTCGATCGTTGCGACGCGGGAGCCTCGCAGCTCGTCACCAAGACGGATTCGCGCGTGACGCCCGTCGGCCGCTTCATCCGCAAGACCTCGCTGGACGAGCTGCCGCAGCTCTTCAACGTGATCCGCGGCGATCTCTCCCTGGTCGGACCGCGCCCGCACGCGATCCAGGCCAAGGCGGCGAACACCCTCTACGATCAGGTGGTGGACGGCTACTTCGCCCGCCACAAGGTCAAGCCCGGCATCACCGGCTGGGCGCAGATCAACGGCTGGCGCGGCGAGACCGACACGAGCGAGAAGCTCCAGCGGCGCGTCGAGCACGACCTGCACTACATCGAGAACTGGTCGATCCTGTTCGACCTCAAGATCCTGCTCACCACGCCGCTCGCGCTCTTCAAGACCGACAACGCGTATTGAGGATTCTTCGAGATTCGAACGGGCCGGGGCCCGGGACCGCCGGAGCGCAGTCCCGGGCCTTTCTCATGGATGGCTTCGGTCGGGCAGAGCCTGTCCCCTCCCCCTTGTGGGGAGGAGAGGGGCGATGCCCGAGGTGATCAACCGGCGACGGTATTTCTCAGAAAGACCGCCGGGCGATGACCGCCCGGCCCGATCACGGCAACGCGCCGGCCTTTTCCTTCACCTTCGTCATCGTGTCCTGGCAGACGGTTTCCTGACCGGCCTTGTCCTGCTCCTTGGCCTTGGCGAGCAGGGTGCGCGCTTCCTCGACCCCGGCCTTGGTCGGCTTCGTCGCGGGGTCGGACGGGGCGCCGGCCGGCGGCTTGTCGAGGGCCTTGGGCGAGTTCGAGGAGGTGGGGCCGCCCGGAGGCTCCTTGCCGGTCACCTGCTCCGCACCGGCACTGTTGAGCCGGCGCTCCACCGCGGCGATGTCGTCCTTGCAGGTGACCGCCAGGGCGGGACCCGCCGCGACCAGGGCGGCGAGGGCAACGGGCAGGCTGAGGGCAATGCGCATAGGGTTCGGGCTCCTCCGAATCGACGTTTCGCGATCGGTCCGGTGACCGCCGCTTCGGCCGAGACAGCCCTCAAACGCCGCTCATGGTTCCGGTCTGCGACGCTTCGCCCACGGCCGGAGCGGGGCCGAGGGAAGCGGTCCGGGCGTGAACCCGACATGCGAAAGGGTGCGGATCGTGCGATCCGCACCCTTCGCCCCGACGGGTCGGGATCCTTAGCGAATCAGGTTGACCAGGGCCGAGCCGGCCGGGCTCGCGAGCTCCTTGGCGTCGATCGTGCCGTCGTTGTCCGGATCGGCGGCCTTGAACTGCGCCTCGACGGCGGCGAGGTATTCCTTCTTGTCGAGGGTGCCGTCGTTGTCCGGGTCGAGCTTCTTCAGGTCGGCCTCGGTGACGCGGCCCTTCAGTTCCTTGGCGTCGAGGGTGCCGTCCTTATCCGGATCGAGCTTGTCGAATGCCGCGGAGCCGGCGGCCTGGGCTTCCTTGAGATCGACGGTGCCGTCCTTGTCCGGATCGAATGCGGCGATGTCGACCTTCGTCGTGGTGGTCGGGGCCGCGTAGGCCGGGACCGCGACCAGCGCGGCGAGGAGAACGGCAGAGGAGAGGCGGAACGCCATGGGGGAAAACTCCTGGTCGAAGAGGCCCGGCCGAGACCGGGCGGACGGCAAGATCGCAGAGCCGCTCGCGACCGTCCGCCCCTGGCGAAGCGGCCGCTCGGCCTCGCCGGGTTTGCGTAACTTGCCCGGGATGAATTGGCAATAGGCGGAGCGGAAATCGCGCGTTCCGCGCTCTCGAAACCGTCTCACCCGAGGACGAATATAGAAGCGGCGCGGTTCCGGAGAACCGCGCCGCCTGCAACCCTTACGAGACGTCCCGGACCGGGATCGATCCGGGACGGAGCATGGTGAGAGCGCCGCTCAGCCCTTCCGGACCAGGGGCAGCGGCTCGACCACCGGCACCGGCGGCGGCGGCTCGAACAGGATGCGCAGGCCGCCGAAGGCCGCCACCGGCGCGCCGGGCGCGAGGCTGCGGTTCGAGGTGGCGTTGGGCACACGGACGATCGGCACCTCGTCCACCGGCGAGAAGGTGCCGAAGGTGGCGAAGCGGGCGTTGAACGCGTTCTCGACGAAGCCGTAGAGCTCGATGTTGGGCGCGATGCGGTAGCTGGTGTTGAAGCCGAACACCGCGTAGTCGCCGGTGGTCTTGTTCTGGTTGGTCGGGTCGCCGACGAGGAACTTGCCCGTGGCGAAGCGGGCGAGCGCGCCGATCCGCCATTCCGGCGTCACCTGGTACTGCACGCCGACCTTGAGCTGGTGCGGCGCGACGCCGGGCAGGCGGTTGCCGGGCCGCACGAGCACGACGCCGCTCTCGTCGCCGCCCGCGCTGTTGAACGGGTTGCCGGGGGCCGCGAGTTCGACCGGCGACTCGAAGGTCGCGTCGACGAAGGCATAGTCGATGAAGGCGTTCCAGCGCGGCGCGTTGTAGAACAGGCTCGCCTCGACGCCCTGACGCTTGGTCGAGCCGACGTTGCGGAAATAGGCGCGGCCGATCGTGTCCGGGGCCGGCACGAACAGGATGTCGTCGTCGTTGCGGGTCGAGAAGAAGCCGGCCTTCCACGACAGGATGCCGCCGAAGACGTCGTCGGGCTGCGGGATGCGGCCGCGCACGCCCGCCTCGACGGTGCGCGCCACGACCTGCTTCAGCGGCGGGTCGCCGACGAAGAAGTTGGTGAGCGAGCAGGGCGCCGTCGGGTCGGCGCAGGACAGCTCCGCCGGGGTCGGGGCGCGGTTGGCCTCGGTGTAGCCGCCATAGGCGACGAGGTAGTCGGGGATGATCTTGTAGGTCGCGCCGATGCCGGGATTGAAGCGCTCGTAATAGTGGTCGCCGTTGAGCGCCGTGCCGATCTGATCGCGCAGGATGATCTTGGCCATGTTGAACCGGCCCTGCAGCGTCAGGGTCAGCCGGTCGGTCAGGTCGGTGTTGTTGGAGAAGTAGATGCCGCCGTAATCGTTCGAGGTGCGCACGGAGACGGGGGTGATGATGCCGTCGTCGCTGGAGACGACGATGCCGGGGGGCGAGAAGCCGCGGTCGAGCGTCAGGCCGCCGATCGAGTTGTCGGCGCCGAAGCGGGTCCGGCCGCCGTCATAGGAGCCGCCGAGCACGAAGCGGTTCGGCAGGCCGAACAGCGGCTCGCGGACCACGGTCTGGACCGTGGCGCCGAAATTGTCGGTGTCGGTGCGGGTCTGGTTGAGGAAGGCGTAGGGGCCGCCCTCGTCGAAGCGGTCGGCGAAGACCGGGTTGACCGCACCGAAGTTGAAGGTGCGCAGCTGGTCGGCCCGCACGGGATTGCCGGTGCGGTCGCGCAGGAAGAACTGGTTGTCGTCCGCGCCCTCGGCGCAGACGAAGCGCTCGTCGTCCTCGCAGTTCTCCACGTCGGCGGCGTCGCCGTTGGCGGTGCGCTGCCGGAACAGGCCGTAATAGGCGTTGCCCTGCACGCTGATCGTCGGCGTGATGTCGTAGTTGCCGGAGAGCTGGAAGCGCAGGAAGTCGTTCTTGGTCTGGTCGGGATAGGTGAAGACGTCGCTGCGATCGGCCTTGAGCAGCTCGACCGGGGCGGTGCCGTTGCCGGTCAGGCTGTTGCTGGCGCCGATCACGTTGAAGTGGAACTCGCCCCGCTCCGCCTGCACGCCGAGGTCGGCGTAGATCTGGTTGAGGCGGGACGGCGAGTGGCGCCGCCAGCCCTCCTCGCCGAGCTTGGTGCCGGCGACGTAGAGGCCGATATTGTCGATGCGCTGGCCGTGCTGGAACGCGATCGCGCCGCGGCCGAACGAGCCGCCGAGCGCGTTGACCTCGGTGCCCTGGTAGGTGAAGCCGTTCTTGAGCGTCACCGCCAGCGAGCCGCCCAGCGCGTTGAGGCCAAAGGCCGGGTTGGAGCCTTCGAGCTCGATGCGGTCGACGGCGATGTCGGGGATCAGATCCCACTGCACCGTGTCGCCGAACGAGGTGTTGAAGCGGGCGCCGTTCAGGTAGACCGCCACGCCCTGGGGCGAACCGCCGAGCGGCGAGGCCTCGAAGCCGCGATAGGTGATCGTCGGCTGGAAGGGGTTGCCCTGCGCGTTGTTGATGCTGATCGAGCCGATGCGCTCGTCGAGCGCCCGGATCGTGCTCGGGAAGCCCACCCGCGAGACGTCGCCCGCCGTCAGCACGCTCGTGTTCTGCGGCAGCTTGTTGCGATCGATGCCGTCGAGCACGACGGTCTCGCGCAGGCCCGACGCGGTCGGCGTCGTCACGATCCGGCGCGAGGCCGCCACCGGCGTGTTCGAGACGACGCTGATCTCTTCCAGCGTGACGGACTGTCCGCCCCCTGCGCCCTGCGCCATCACCTGTCCCGGAAGCAGCGCAACCGATGCGATGAGGCTGCTTCGCAGCACCCGCATTGTCATTCCCCCAACCCTTGTCATTCGTGCTTGCGGCCCCGCGGAGGGTCCGTTGCCGGATGTTGCTCAAGGCCGGGAACCGCCACAATTGGCGCAAAGCGTCTTTCGGATCTTTTATGATGAAGCGCTCAAGCTTCTCATCGGCGCGTGCTGTTACGGCAACATATTTCTCAAGTTTGGACAGGCATTTACGGACGAATATGAAGACGATACCGGGACATTTCGGCAATGAAACTTTGACTACGTTTTACTCGGCCGTTTCATCCACGGTCGCTCAAAAAAATTATGCACGAATCGTGGCGGATTGCCTCGGCCGGACGCAGACGCTCCGGTCATCGGTGGGGCGAAACCGCCGCGCCGCGGCGGCCGGGGTCGCCGTTCGATCGGAGCCTGTTCGACCGGCTCATCCGACCAAGTCCCTCATCCTCAGGTGCGCGGTGACGCGGAGACTCGAAGGCGGGCTCCAGGGATCGCGCTGCGGCTGTTCGGCAATTTACTGACTCCTTAGCCACCGTCATCGAGGACCGACCCCGTCATTCTGGGGCTCGCCGCAGGCGAGAGCCCGGAATCGTCCCGCGATACCGAAAGTCCTGACGGGAGGACGCGCCCAGTCGTGGATTGCACGCCTCCGGCGCGCCC
>NZ_BPRD01000237.1 GCF_022179745.1 Methylorubrum podarium | reverse complement strand
TCGTGTCCGCTAGTGCCACCGGACCAGCCTCATGCCCAAAGTGAGGAAAGGCGCGCAAACCTTTGCACGCAATGAATGTTCTTGGAATCCGAACCGCACCGGACGCCTATTCGACGTCGAGCGGCGCGGCGCCCGCGGCCCGGCCGTCCGGCCCGATGGCGATCTTCTGGATGCGCGCCTCGGCCCGCTTCAGCAGCGTCTCGCAATGGCGCTTGAGCGCCTCGCCGCGCTCGTAGATCGCCACCGACTCGTCGAGGGGCACGTCGCCGCGCTCCAGCCGGCGCACGATCTCCTCGAGCTGCTCCATCGCCTGCTCGAAGGGCAGATCGTCCGGCACCGGCGCCGCGGACGCGTCGGGTGTATGATCGTTCATACGCGTTTCCTTTGGGGCGGGTTATGACGGGCGACGTGCGGTCGCACAAGCCCGGGTCGATTGCGTGCGACCGATCTTCCCGATCCGCAGCGGCCGATTACGTCAGGGCGATCCGGAACGGCGTTCCCTCGAAAGCCTCCGCGCCGCGGCCAATCCCGGCGATCGCCGCGCTCATCCGCCCCGCGCGGCCGAGCAGGCGGTCGGCGATCTCCACGAACAGGCGGTTCGGCGTGGCGCTCGGCGCGAGCCGCCGCAGTTCCTGCGCGAGCTCCGCCTCGCTCGCGGAGGGCCTCAGGGCGCAGGCGATCGCGTAGGCCGCCGCGGTGGAGCGGCTGATGCCGGCGTAGCAGTGGATCACCATCGGCCGTTCGCGCGGCCACGCCGCCACGAAGTCGAGGACGGCCCGCACATGCGCCTCGCCCGGCGGCAGATGGCCGTCCATCGGCGCGACGATGTCGCTGAAGCCCACCCGCAGGTGGTGCTCCGGGCGGATCGCGGCCGGGCGCTCCACCGCGCTGCCGAGCGTGGCCAGGGTGACGAGATGGCTCGCGCCGCTCGCCGCGACGGTCTCGGGCAGGCGCGAGAGGGAGCAGACGTGGAGGCTCGGCATGGTCGTGTCAGTCTCGCGCCCCGCGCTGGAGCGCGTCGAAGCGGGCGAGATAGCACGCCTCGGCCTCCGCCGTCGGCCAACCGGTGACCAGCGCCTCGATCTCGGCCCGAACGGAATCGGGCAGGGCCGGAGGACGGCCGAAGATCCCGTCGGCCTCCGCATTCGAAAAGCCGGCGAGCCGGGTCGCCTCGATCGCCGCGGCGACCCGGTCGGCGCGCTTGACGAGGCGCGACAGGGCCGGGGAGGGGGCGCAGAGCCCGAAGCGCTGGCGGATCGCCGCGAGCAGGCGGCGCTCGACGCTGCGATAGGCGTCGCCGATGGCGTTCTTGAGCGGCGAGATGATGTCGCCGATGACGTATTCCGGCGCGTCGTGGAGCAGCAATTCGAGCCGCTCGGGCGCCCCGATCCGCGGATCGAGGGCGCCGCCGATCGCCTCGACCAGCAGCGAGTGCTGCGCCACGGAGAAGACGTGCGGCCCCGCCGTCTGCCCGTTCCAGCGGGCGACGCGGGCGAGCCCGTGGGCGATGTCGGTGATCTCGACATCGAGCGGCGAGGGGTCGAGCAGGTCGAGCCGCCGGCCCGACAGCATCCGCTGCCACGCCCGCACCGGCTTCTTCGGGGCCGAGGCGGCGATGCTCACGGATGGCGGCCCTCGCCCAGTGCCGCGCAGGCGGCGTGGCGGTGGCAGCCGGTGAGGTGGTCGTTGACCATGCCGACCGCCTGCATGAAGGCGTGGACGATGGTGGGTCCGCAGAAGGTGAAGCCCTTCGCCTTCAAGGCCTTGCCCATCTTTCGCGAGACATCGGTTTCGGTGGCGATCGCGGCGCGGCTCGCCGCATCCGTCTGGATCGGCCGGCCGTCGCAGAAGTCCCAGAGGAAGGGCGCGAAGCCCGGCCCCGCCTCCTCGATCGCGAGCCACGCCCGCGCGCCCTGGATCGCGCCGCGGATCTTGGCGCGGTTGCGGATGATGCCGGTGTCGCTCATCAGCCGCTCGACATCGTCGTCCGTGAAGCGGGCGACGCGCTCCGGCTCGAACCCCTCGAAGGCGCGGCGGAAGCCGTCGCGGCGGCGCAGGATGGTGATCCAGGACAGGCCCGCCTGGAACCCGTCGAGGATCAGCTTTTCGTAGAGCGCGCGGGAATCGTACTCCGGCACGCCCCACTCGGTGTCGTGATAGGCGACGTAGAGCGGATCGTTCCCCGGCCACCAGCAGCGCGGGCAGCCGTCGGGATGGAGGACGAGGCCGGAGGCGTCCGCGCTCATCCGGCGGCGGCCGTGTCGGAGGGGAAGGCGAAGGCGGCGAAGTCGGGCTTGCCCACGGCGGCGACCGTGCCGCCCGCCCGCACCGGCTCGCCGGCGGCGAGGGCGTCGCCGAGGCGGTCGAGGCGGATCGTGGCGAGCCCGCGTCCGCCGGCGGCGCTTCCCGTGACCCCGAGGCTGCGCGCGCCGGCCGTCACCTCCGTGCCGGGCTCCGGCGCCGGACCGTCGCGGTAGACGATGGGCAGGATGCGGGTGCGGGCGGTGCCGCGGTGCTGCATCCGCGAGACCACCTCCTGCCCGACATAGCAGCCCTTCTTGAAGTCGACGCCGCTGAGCTGGTCCATCAGCGCCTCGTGCGGGAAGGCATCCCCGAAGGCGAAGTCGCGCCCCCCCTCCGGCACGCCGAGGCCGATGCGGTGGGCGTGGTAATCGGCCTCCGTCGCGTCCGCCGAGAAGGCACCTTCCGAAAAATACAGCCGCTCGCCGAGCGCCGGCAGGCGCCCGTCGCGGACGCGGATCGTCTCGGCGGCGGTCTCCGCCCCGTCCCAGGCGGCGGCCACGCCCGAAGCCGGATCGGCGGCCACCGTCACCTTGGCGCGCAGACGGTAGAGCCCGAGCCGCTTGACGAGGTCGGTCACGCGCTCGGCGGCGGTGTCGAGGCGGAAGCCGTCCCCGGCGCGGGAGACCAGGAAATCGAACTGGATCTTGCCCTGGGGCGTCAGCAGCGCACCGAGCCGCGCCTCGCCCTCGGGCAGCGTCTCGACGTTGCAGGTGAGGATGCCTTGCAGGAACGCGAGCGCGTCCGGACCCGACACGGCGACGACGGCACGGTCCGGCAGCAGGGCGATCGGCATGGCATCTCCTTAGGCCGCGGCGGACGGACGGCGGCGTTGCGCGCGTGGGACGCCTGACATAAGCCGCGCTGATCCTCGTCTCAATCGCATGATGCGAACCGGGAGAGCCCGATGGAAGCGCCCTTCGACCTCGTCCTGTCCGGCGGCACGCTGGTGAACCACGACGGCGAGCATCGCGCCGACCTCGGCATCCGCGGCGGACGGGTGGCGGCCATCGGCGACCTCTCGGGCGCCTCGGCGCAAGAGCGGCGCGATTGCCGCGGCCTGCACCTCCTGCCCGGCGTGATCGACAGCCAGGTGCATTTCCGCGAGCCCGGCCTCGACCACAAGGAGGATCTGGAGACGGGCTCGCGCGCGGCGGTGATGGGCGGCGTCACCGCGGTGTTCGAGATGCCCAACACCACCCCGCAGACGACGAGCGCGCAGGCGCTGGCCGACAAGGTGGCCCGCGCCCATCACCGGATGCATTGCGATTTCGCCTTCTGGGTCGGCGGCACCCACGAGAATGCGGGCGAGGTGGCCGAGCTGGAGCGGCTGCCGGGGGCGGCCGGGATCAAGGTGTTCATCGGCTCCTCCACCGGCTCGCTGCTGGTCGAGGACGATGCGGGCGTGCGCGCGATCCTCGAGCGCATCCGCCGCCGGGCCGCCTTCCACTCCGAGGACGAGCCGATGCTGCGCGATCGCAAGGGTCTTCGCGTGGCGGGCGACCCCGCCTCGCACCCGGTCTGGCGCTCGCCGGAGGTCGCGGTGAAGGCCACCGAGCGGCTGATCGCGATCGCGCGGGAGACGGGCGCGCGCATCCACATCCTGCACATCTCGACCATGGACGAGATGCCGATCCTGGCGGCCGCCAAGGACGTGGCGAGCGTCGAGGTGACGCCGCATCACCTGACGCTCGACGGCGAGGAAGCGTACGCCCGGCTGGGCACCCTGGTGCAGATGAACCCGCCGGTGCGCGACGCCGGGCACCGCCACGGGATCTGGCGCGGGCTGTCCCAGGGGATCGTCGACGTGCTCGGCTCCGACCACGCGCCGCACACGCTTGCGGAGAAGGCCAAGCCCTACCCGGACTCCCCCTCGGGGATGACCGGCGTCCAGACGCTGGTGCCGATCATGCTCGACCACGTGAATGCCGGAAGGCTCTCGCTCGCCCGCCTCGTCGACCTGACCAGCGCCGGGCCGAAGCGGCTGTTCGGCATCGCCCGCAAGGGGCGGCTGGCGGTCGGCTACGACGCCGACGTGACCGTGGTCGACCTCAAGCGCCGCGAGACGATCCGCAACGACTGGATCGCCTCGAAATGCGGCTGGACCCCCTATGACGGCGTCACCGTCACCGGCTGGCCGGTGGGCACGGTGGTGCGCGGCACGCCGGTGATGTGGCAGGGCGAGCTGGCCAACCCGTCGCGGGGCGAGGCGGTCGTGTTCGAGGAGGCGCTGCCGGCGGGGTAGAGGACGATGCCGAGCGTGGCCCGCCGCGCCGTGTCTTCCTTTATGTAGGGACGGCCTCACGCATCCGAGGAAGTCTCATCCGGCGCGCGTCGCGGTCTGGATGGCTTCGGCTCCGCCTCGCAATGACGGCGGAACGGACCCGCATCGTCATTGCGAGCGTCAGCGAAGCCATCCGGCGGCGCGACGAGGCCGGCGTAGCACCTCGTCGTCCGCCTTCCTCGGCGGATCGGCTCGCGTGAGACGGCGAGCGTCGCCCCTCAGTGCTGCAGCGTCGTCGTAAAACCGCCGCCGCGGATGCGCTCGGGCAGGGTCTCGGCGTAGCGGGCGGTCGCGTCCTCGCCGTAGGTGGCGACCAGTTCCTGGAAGGCCGCGAACAGGGCGGCCTGCGCCATGCAGTCGCCGTCGATCCCGTCGAGGCAGCCTTCCGCGAAGGCCTCCGTCACCAGCCCGAGCGCGAGGCGCTTGCTCTCCGCATCGACGTCGAAGGGAGCGGTGTCGGAGTCGTGGATCATGGCGGGCGGCTTCGCTTCTCGGCCGGAACAGTGCCGGCAAGACATCGCCACGATACGGCAGCCTTTACGGGCCGGGAAGCAGGGAATTGCGAAGAGGTTAATTCGAAGGGGCAATTGCGAAAGAATTTTGCAACGCCGCCGCAGTGTGGCGCGCCCGCCACAAACGCTCCGCTACCCCCCGAACCGCCCGGCGATGGCGTGCGAGAGCCGCTCGCCCTCCGCGATGTAGCGGCGGGCGGCCTCGCCCGCGGCGGGAGTGCAGACCCGATAGGTCAGGCTGTAGCCGCGGAAGCCGCGGTTGTAGGCGCCGGCCAGCCGGTCGCGGCGGTTCGGGGTGACGCCCTCGCTGTCGAGGATCGCCTTCATCCGCGCCGGCCATTCGACGGCGTCGGGCTCGGAGCAGAGGCTTCGCAGGAAGGCGAGCGCCCCGACGATTTCCGAGAGCCGCATCAGGTCGCGATCATAGGGCGCGGGCGGCGGCTCGGCCGGGGGCGGCGGCTCCTTGTCCTTCTCGGGCGGCTTGGGAGCGGCTCTGGCCGGGCCCGAGCGCTGCTGGGCGAAGGCCTCCGCCGCCGGAGCGAGGGCGAGCAGGGCGGCGAGGATCAGGCGTACGAATCCCGTTCTCATACCGAACCTTTTGCCGGCCCTTCCGCCGCCGATCCCACGCGAAAAAACGCCTCGCGCAGGGTGTCGATCAGCCCCGGCGTGGTGGTCAGGTCGGCGATCTCGTCGAGGCGCGCCCAGCGCACGGCGAGGGCTTCCGGCCCCGGCACCGGCTCCCCGGCCCGCCAGAGCGCGGCGTGGGGATGGATGACGTAGTGATGGCGGACGCGGTCGGTCTCGTCGCGCAGGATGATCTCCGTCGGCGTCAGGCTCGGGCCGACCACCTCGGCATGCACGCCGACCTCTTCCTGCAGTTCGCGCAGGGCGCCCGCGGCGAGGGACTCGCCCGCTTCCACGAGCCCGCCGGGCAGGGTCCAGACGCCGCGCATCGGCTCGTTGGCGCGGGCGGCGAGCAGCACCCGGCCGTCGCGGATCACCGCGATCGAGACGCCGATCAGCGGGCGGGCCGGAAACAGCCGCCCGTCCTCCGCACCGGCTTCCTGCCCCGCTCCGCTCACGGCGCCGGCACCGCGACGAGGCGTCCGTCGGCGAGGCCGACGAGGATCGTCTTGGCGGTTCCGCCCGCGTCGAGCACGGCGACGCCGTGGGCGGCCGGGGCGGGCAGGGGGATGCGCGCCCGCTCCGCCGGGCTGCCGCCCTTCAGCGACACCACAGCGAGGGCGGAGCGGCCGGCGACCGGCAGGGCGAGGTCGGGCGGGTTGCCGCCGCGGGGAACGGGGGCGGCGAGGTCGGCCTCCTCGCCCGCCGCCGGGCCGGCATAGCCCGGCCCTTCGCCCGCGAGACTGAACGCCCCGTCGGCGAAGCGCCAGAGCTGGAGCACGCCCTCGCCGTCGGGGGCGCGGATCGCGGCGACCTGCGGCTGGCCGGTTCCCGAGAAGTCGGCGATGGCGGCGAGCGCCAGCGGCGCAGCCTCATTCCCCTTGCCCGCTTGCGGCGGCGTCTGCGCCGCCAGCGTCCAGGTGCCGTCCTTTCCCTTCGCGGCGAGGGCGAGGCCGGAGCCGGCCGCCCCCTGCGCGGTCACGGCGACCACCGCCGGGCGGCCGTCGAGGCGGGTGATGCGGGGCGTGCGGCCGGCGAAGACCCGGTCGTCGCCCGGCGCGAGGGTCTGGGTCGTCACCGGCACCGCCTTCGGCTCGGCGGTGACGCCGAGCGGCTGGCGCTCGCGCAGGGTCAGGACGGCGCCCTGGCCCGGCGCGCCGCCGAGCGCCCGGGTCGGCCCGGTGAGATAGGCGCTCAAGGGTCCGTCGAGGGCGCGGCGGGAGCCCGGCACGGCGCCGCGCGGCGTCTCGGCGGCGGCGAAGCCCTCGATC
Source organism: Methylorubrum podarium (assembly GCF_022179745.1). GTDB lineage: Bacteria > Pseudomonadota > Alphaproteobacteria > Rhizobiales > Beijerinckiaceae > Methylobacterium > Methylobacterium podarium. The sequence goes on along the minus strand of NZ_BPRD01000237.1, from coordinate 6,627 downwards.
GCCTCGGCGCCGACCAGCGTGGTGCGCAGGCGGTCGCCGTCGAGGCTGAGCACGGCGCCGCCGCCCTCGCCCCAGACCACGACGACCGGCGCAACCGCGGTGCCGGCCGTCGCCTTCGGGTCGGCGCTGGCGGGCGCGCGGGCGACCGGCAGCAGCCCGGAGGTCGCGACCGACAGGGCCACGTCGCTGCCGGGACCGCGCATCGCCTTGACGGCGAACGGCAGCGTCACCGGCTCGACCTTCGACCGCTCCTTGGGCCCGTCCTCCGCCGCGGGGGCGGGGAGGGCGGTCAGCGACAGCAGGGCGGCGAGAACCGCCCGGCGATCAAACATGCTGGCCGCCGTTGATGTGGAGCTCGGCGCCGTTCACGTAGGACGAGGCTTCGGTGCAGAGGAAGTAGATCGCCTTGGCAACCTCGTCCGGCGTGCCGAGCCGGCGCTGGGGGATCTGCTGCACCAGCTTGTCGGTGCCGGGCGAGAGGATCGAGGTGTCGATCTCGCCGGGCGAGATCGCGTTGACGCGCACGCCGAGCGGCCCGAAATCCGCGGCCATCTCGCGGGTGAGGCCGGCGAGCGCGGACTTCGAGGTGCCGTAGGCCGCGCCGGCGAAGGGGTGGACCCGCGAGCCGGCGATCGAGGTGACGTTGACGATCGAGCCCCGCGCGCGGGTCAGCTCGTCGCACAGGCCCCGGGCCAGCAGGATCGGCGCGAAGAAGTTGACCTGGAAGACGCGGGCCCAGTCCTCGTATTCCGTGGTCAGCGCGCCGAGCCGCTCGCCCTCCGGCCCTTTAGGCGAGATGCCGGCATTGTTGACCAGCGCGTGGAGCAGGCCGCCCTCGGCGGCGAGCCGCTCGGCCACCTCCCGCACCCCGCGCACCGTGTCCGCGGCGTCGGCGAGATCGACCTGGAGATGGTCCTCCGGCCCCATCTCCCACGGGCAGTTCTCGGGGAAGGGATGGCGCGAGCAGGTGATGACGCGCCAGCCCGCGGCGGAGAAGCGCTTGACGGTGGCGTGCCCGATGCCGCGGCTCGCGCCGGTGAGCAGCATCACCCGTCGACGTTCGTTGGATGAGGCCAAGGCCGGGTCCCTCGCTGCCCGCGACGCGCAACCGCGGTGAGCGGGCTCGAGCGGGTCTTCGCCCCAAGGGATAAGCCGCGCCCCGCCGGAAATCCAGGGCCGCGCTGCATTGCGAAACAAGAGGCGAAACGAGCGGCGAAGCGCGCGCGGGACGCGGTGCCCCGGAGCCGAGGCCCCGCCCGCTTTCCGCGCTTGTTCCGCGCCGGTCTTCATGCAACCCCAAGGCGGGGGTCGCGGGTTCGAGGATCGGAGAAGGGATGCGACGCGCGTGAGCGAAGCGGAAGCGAGGCCGACCGTCCTCGTCGTGGAGGACGATGCCGTGACCCGGCACGCCGCGGTCGAGCTGATCGCCGAGGCCGGCTACGCCGTGCGCGAAGCCCGCAACGGCAACGAGGCGATCCGCATGCTCGACGCGAGTCAGGACACGGGCGAGGCGGTCTGCGTCGTCGTGACCGACATCGACATGCCGCTCGGCATCGACGGCATCAAGCTCGCCGCCTGCATCGACCGGCGCTGGCCGGAGGTCGGCATCGTCATCACCTCCGGCAAGGTGCGGCCCGCCCCCGGCGACGTCCCGGCCGACGGCCTGTTCATCCGCAAGCCCTACACCGAGGAGAGCCTGATCACGGCGATCCGCTCGGTGATGCCCTGAGCGTCTCGCACCGTCTGTTCGACCGGCTCATCCGACCAACCCCCCTCATCCTGAGGTGCTGCGAAGCAGCCTCGAAGGAGGGCTCCAGAGGTCGCGCGATCCCTGGAGCCCTCCTTCGAGGCTCCGCTTCGCTCCGCACCTCAGGATGAGGGGAAGGACTGGAACATCAGGGATAGAGCCGCGCGCGGGCCCAGCCGTCGCCCTCGCGGGTGAAGCGGACCCGGTCGTGCAGGCGGTAGGCGCCGTTCTGCCAGAACTCCAGTTGCACCGGGGCGATGCGGAAGCCGAGCCAGTGCTCGGGACGCGGCACCGGGCCGTTCTCGTACCTCTCCGCCAGGGCGGCGACCTCGGCCATCAGGGTCGGCCGGTCGAGGAGCGGGCGCGATTGCCGGCTGGCGATGGCGCCGATCCGGCTGTCGCGGTGGCGGCTCGCGAAATAGGCGTCGGCCTCCTCGGGCGTCACGGGGGAGACGGGGCCGCGGGCGCGGATCTGCCGGCCGAGCGACTTCCAGTACAGGACCGTCGCCGCCTGCGGGTTGGCCAGCAACTGCCCGCCCTTGGCCGATTCGGCGTTGGTGTAGAAGACGAGCCCGCGCGGATCGTAGCCCTTCAGCAGCACCACCCGCACGTCGGGCAGGCCGTCGGGGCCGGCGGTGGCGAGCGCCATGGCGTTGGCGTCGACGGGCTCGGAGGCTTCCGCCTCCGCCATCCAGGCGGCGAACAGCGCCCAGGGGTCGCCGGACAGGGTGAAGTCCTCCGGATGCACCGGCAAGGCCTGCGCATCACCCTCTCTTAACCGATCGATGGCCATTTTCGTCCCTGTGGCAGCCGGGTCGGGGGGCACCGACGTCGGGCAGCACACCCCGTCGGACCCCGTTCTGTCTCGAGTTCAGGTGTAATGCGTCTGCGTCCGTGTAAAGCCCTCGGCACAGCCCTCGTTCGCGCGCGCTCCGCCGAAGGAGAGGCTGTCTCGACGCGCGGATCCGCGCCCCGGCACGGCTTCACCGGCCGGGTTGCGGGCCGGATCGCGGGGCTGCTGACCCTCGGCCTCGCCGCCCTCTCCTGCGGTGCCTGCAGCGGGCCGATCCTGTCGTTCAAGAGCGAGGAGGCGCCGGCCGCGCCCGAACCGCTCGTCACCGGCAGCATCCCGAAGCGGCCCGCGAGCTTCGGGCGCGACCTCGACGGCGAGGATTGGCGCCGGGCCCACGCCGCGCTCTCCGTCGCCCTCGATCCGCAGGGCAACGGGCGCCCGGTCAAGTGGGAGAACCCGGAGACCGCCATGCGCGGCGCGATCAACCCGACCGGCCTGCCCTACGTGGCCGGCGACGAGATCTGCCGCGACTTCCTCGCGACGGTGGTCGGCGGCGCCAACAACCGCTTCGTGCGCGGCACCGGCTGCAAGCCCTCCGGCGGGGAATGGGAGCTGAAGCGGCTGCGCGCCTCCGGCGAGGCCAAATCCTGAACGCTGTCCGGAAGCGGCTCGCGAAAAATCCGTGCGCGGGGCGGTGAACGTGGTGAATAACGGTGTTGCAGAACCGCAACGCCTTTCCCACGTTGTAGCCACGCGGCAGAGGCCGTATCCCTAGACGGTTGCGACCCCCACAAAAGAATCCCGATGCGAAACCCCTACGACGTTCTGGGCGTGGCCAAGGGCGCGGGCGAGGCCGAGATCAAGAAGGCCTTCCGCAAGCTCGCCAAGGCGTACCACCCCGACAGCAACAAGGATCCGAAGGCCGCCGAGCGCTTCGCGGAGGCGAACACCGCCTACGAGATCCTCGGCGACAAGGAGAAGCGCGCGCAGTTCGACCGCGGCGAGATCGACGCCGAGGGCAAGCCGCGGGCGACCGGCTTCGAGGGCTTTTCCGGCTTCGGCGGCGGGCGCGGCGCCGGCTTCGACTTCGAGGGATTCACCCGCGCCCGCGGCGCGGGCGGTGCGGGCGGAGCCGGCGGCGGAGCGGGACCCGGCGGCATCGGCGAGGACTTCATCAGCCACATCTTCGGCGAGGCGTTCCGCGCCGGCGGCGCCGGGCCCGGCGGGTTCGCCCGCGGCGGGCCGGCCCGCGGCGAGGATGTCGCGGCCGAGCTCAGCGTCACGCTGGAGCAGGTCGCGGGCGAGGAGAAGATGCGGATCGGCCTGCCCGGCGGGCGCGACGTCGACGTGATGATCCCCAAGGGCGTCGTCGACGGCCAGACCATCCGCCTGCGGGGGCTGGGCGGCTCGGGCGGCCCGCGCGGCGAGCCCGGCGACGCGCTGCTCACCATCCGCGTCCTGCCCCACCCGCTGTTCAAGGTGGAGGGCGCGGACCTGCGCGCCACCGTCGACCTGCCGCTGGAGGATGCGGTGCTCGGCGGGACCCTGCGCGTGCCGACGCTCACCGGCGCGGTCGAGATGAAGGTGCCGGCGATGACGAGTTCCGGCCGCACCTTCCGCCTGCGCGGCAAGGGCCTGCCGAAGAAGGACGGCACCCGCGGCGACCTGTTCGCCACCACCGCCATCACCCTGCCGGCCAGCGACGACGCGGCCCTGACCGACTATGCCCGCCGCCGCCGCGAGGCCAAGGCCGGGACGGCGTAAGGGTCGGCTTCGAGACGCTCAAGACAGAGGGCGCGCGGCTGAGAGTGCCGGGCCGGGAAGGATTGTGCCGTATGGCAGGCGCGAAGAGCGCCCGCGGAGCGGGCCTCGGCCATCGGCCGAGGCGCTGAGCGGAGCGAAAGCCTGAGGCCGCGGAGGCGGCCGCCGGCGCTTGAGGCCCAAACAATGAAGACCGGGATCGCCGTCCGGCGATCCCGGACGCCTTCAGGCTTCCCCCCCCGGCCACCCTCCGCTAAGGAAGCCCCCGGCGCAGGGCCGTCCCTCGAGAGGCGCCCGCGCGGCCGAAGCGAAGGTGACGCATGTCGGAACAGAAGCCGGGCGGGCTGCTCGCGGGCAAGCGCGGGCTGGTGCTGGGAGTGGCCAACAACCGCTCGATCGCCTGGGGCATCGCCCGAAGCGCCGCCGCCCACGGGGCGGAACTGGCCTTCACCTACCAGGGCGAGGCGTTGAAGAAGCGCGTCGAGCCGCTGGCGCGCGAGTTGAACGCGCACGTGGTCGGCCATTGCGACGTCACCGATCCGGCCTCGATCGATTCCGCGTTCAAAGCGACCGCCGAGCTGTTTCCCGAGGGCATCGACTTCGTCGTCCACTGCATCGCCTTCTCCGACAAGGACGAGCTGACGGGCCGCTACCTCGAAACCTCGGAGGCGAACTTCACCAAGTCGCTGCTGATCTCCTGCTACTCGTTCACCGCCGTGGCGCAGCGGGCGGAGAAGATCATGCGCGAGGGCGGCTCGATGCTGACCCTGACCTATTACGGCGCCGAGAAGTGGATGCCCCACTACAACGTGATGGGCGTCGCCAAGGCCGCGCTGGAGGCGTCGGTGCGCTACCTCGCCGCCGACCTCGGCCCGAAGCAAATCCGCGTCAACGCGATCTCGGCCGGACCGATCAAGACGCTGGCGGCCTCCGGCATCGGCGACTTCCGCTACATCCTCAAGTGGAACGAGTACAACGCGCCGATGCGCCGGACCGTGACCATCGAGGAGGTCGGCGAGACCGCGGCCTACCTGTTCTCCGACATGTCCCGCGGCATGACCGGCGAGATCCTGCACGTCGATGCCGGCTACCACGTCGTCGGCATGAAGAACCCCGACGCGCCGGACATCACCCGCGAGCGGGACTGAGGCTCACTCCGCCTCCCCGAGCCTCCGGCGCCAGTCCTCCACGGCGCCGCTCGCGAGCCGGCGGGCGGCGAGCGCCCGCCAGGATTCGGTCAGCGGTGCCAGCGCGGCGATCTCGCGCAAGGCCGCCGCGTTCAGGCGATCGACGTAGACGTGGTGCAGGAGCCGCGACAGCGGCCAGTCCGGGTGCGGACGCTCCACGAGGTCGAGCGCCTCTCCCGCCGCCACGGCGCCGGGCTCGATCACCCGGTAGTACCAGCCGGTGCGCCCGCTCGCCTGCACCCGCCGGGCCATGTCCGGCACGCCGAAGCGCAGGTTCAGCTTGAAGCAGGGCTGCCGCGCCTGCGAGACCTGGAGCAGGGCGCTGCCCGCCCGCCACAGGTCGCCGACGCAGACCCGGGCTTCCGTCAGACCGTGCGACGAAACGTTCTCGCCGAAGGCGCCGGGCCGCTCCAGCAGGTCGGGCAGGCCGGGCAGTTCGCCGCGCCACGCGGCGGCGTGGTCGAGGGCGTAGTGGTGAACGGCCTTCTCCGGGCCGCCGTGGAAGCGGCGGTCGGCCTGCGCGTCGCCCGCGAGCCCGAGCGGCCCCACCGCGACGGGACCCTCCACGGGCGCCTTGGCGATGGCGCTCGTCGTCGTCCCGAGCGGCGCGGCGCGCCCGGTCAGCACGGCCTCGATCACGACCCGCATGGCTCACGCGTCCTCGTCGGAAAAGTCGCCGGCCAGCCGCAGGCCGTCGATCCAGGTCGCGCCCTCGCGCTTGAGCACCAGGCGGGGACGCACCCCGCCGGCTTCGGCCAAGGCCGCGGCGAGGCGCTCGGAATGCGTCACCAGCCAGACCTGCGTGCGCCGCGCCGCCCGGGCGATCATGCGCGCCAGCGGCTCCGTCAGGTCCGGATGCAGGCTGGTCTCGGGCTCGTTCAGCGCCAGGAAGGGCGGCAGCCGGTAGGCGAGCAGCGCGCCCGCGAGAGCGAGGTAGCGCAGCGTGCCGTCGGAGAGTTCGGACGGCTCGAACACGCGCTTCGGATACTCCGAGAAGATCACGCCGAACCGCGCCTCGCGCGCCGGCGGCGGGATCACGAGGCGGGCGCCGGGAAAGGCGTCGGCGAACGCTCCGTCGAGGTCGGCGGTGTCGCCGCGGATATGGGCGAGGGTGGCGAGGACGGCGGCGAGGTCGGCAC
>NZ_BPRD01000236.1 GCF_022179745.1 Methylorubrum podarium | reverse complement strand
GGGCAAGCCCGACATCCGTAGGGGAGAGGTTCGTTCGCGCCGGCTCGGTCAGAGCACCTTCAGCAGCGCTTCCGCGCCCGAGACCTCGGCCTTGGACGGGGTGTCCTCGACATTGAGGATGCGCACGACGCCGTCATCCACTAGCATCGCGTAGCGCTGGGAGCGCGGCCCGAGGCCGAAGCCGGAGCCGTCCATGTCGAGGCCGATCGCCTTGGCGAACTCGGCATTGCCGTCCGCCAGGAACTCGATGCCCTCGGCGCCGCTCTGCTGCTGCCACGCGTTGAGCACGAAGATGTCGTTGACCGAGGTCACGGCGATCGCGTCGACGCCGCGGGCCATGATCTCCTCGCGCTTGGCGACGAAGCCCGGCAGGTGGTTGCGGTGGCACGCCGGCGTGAAGGCACCCGGCACGCCGACCAGCACGACGCGCCGTCCCTTGAACACGTCGTCGGTCGTCTTGGCCTGCGGACCCTCCGGCCCGCTCACCCGGAAGGTGACCTGGGGCAGGTGATCGCCAACCTGAATCGTCATCCGTGCTCTCCTCGGAAAAAGCCTCGAACCGTTAGACGCGCTTCGCGCCACTGTCGAGGCACGCCCGGCCCGCGCGTGCGTTTGCCTTATGGATCAATGATGGCCGCCGCATTAGCATAGCCCGATGCAGAGACCCGACCCCTCGCTCAAAGACCCGGCCTATCTCGACGGCCAGTTCCTCGTGGCCATGCCGGGGATCGGCGACGAACGATTCGCGCGCTCGGTGATCTATCTCTGCGCCCACTCGGCGGACGGAGCGATGGGCATCATCGTCAACAAGCCGGTCGCCGACCTGAACATGCCGGATCTCCTGATCCAGCTCGACATCGCCAGCGAGTCCGACGCGATCCGCCTGCGCGAGCGCGTCGGCCATATGCCGGTGCTGATGGGCGGCCCGGTCGATGCCAAGCGCGGCTTCGTGCTGCACACCGCCGACTTCCATATCGACCAGTCGACCCTGCAGATCGACGAGGGCGTCTGCCTCACGGCGACGGTGGAGATCCTGCGGGCCATCGCCGACGGGCGCGGCCCCTCGAACGCCGTGCTGGCGCTGGGCTATGCCGGCTGGCAGGCGGGGCAGCTCGAGAACGAGATCCTGGCCAACGGCTGGCTGAACTGCCCGGCCGACCCGGAGCTGATCTTCGATCCGGGACTCGGCACGAAGTACGATCAGGTCCTCAAGGCGATCGGCATCGACCCGGCCATGCTCTCGGCGGAGGCCGGGCGGGCCTGACCCCCGACCGATCCGACGCGGACGACCGCTTACGGTTTCCGCCTGATCGGTTCGACTACCGCCTCTCTCCTCCCCACAAGGGGGAGGGGACAGGCCATGCTCTGCCCGAGGCGATCAATCGGAAACCGTCTCACACCCGCCCGTGCACGAGGTCGTGGATGAAGCCGAGCTTCGTCACCACGGGCGGGGCGAGGACGAAGGGGTAGAGGTCGCCCTCGCCCATGGCCCGGCTGACGCTGTTCATGGCGAAGACGAAGGGGAGCCACGCATCGATGATCTGCTCGATCCTGTCGGCCATATAGGGATCGAAATCGACCCGGGTGGCCAACGCGCCGCCGACATCGGCCTTGGGCTTGACCTGCATGCCGAAGGCGCTGGCCATCTCCAGGGTGTCGACGATGTGCAGGTAATGCGCCCAGGTCTCGGCGAAGTCCTCCCAAGGGTGGGTCGTGGCGTAGGCCGAGACGAAGGTCTCCTGCCAGTTCGGCGGCGGGCCCTGGTCGTAGTGGCGCTGGAGCGCCGCGCCGTAATCCTGCGAATCGTCGCCGAACACCGCCCGGCACGGCTCCAGCTTGCCGGCGTCGCGCACGAGGATGTCCCAGTAATGGTGGCCGACCTCGTGGCGGAAATGGCCGAGCAGCGTCCGGTAGGGCTCGCCCATGGCGGCGCGGCGCTTCTCGCGCTCGGCCGGATCGGCCTCCACCAGGGCGATGGTGATGATGCCGTTCTCGTGGCCGGTCATCACCTTCGGGCCGCTCGCATCCGGCGGATCGGCCAGGAAGTTGAAGATCAGGCCGTGATCGGGATCCTCGGCGCGGGTCTTCAGCGGCAGGTTCCAGCGCAGCAGGGTGTAGAACAGCCGGTGCTTGGCATGCTCCATCTCCCGCCAGCGCTCCAGATTCACCGGATCGCCGACGTCCGGCACGATGCCGTTGTGGCGGCAGGCGAGGCAGAAGGCGTCGGTGGTGCCCGGCGGCACCATCCAGTTGCAGGTGTCGTGCGCGGCGTTGGTGCAGAGGAAGCTCGGTCGGTCCGGCGCGGCGAGCGGGGTCCAGGCATTGTTGTCGCCCGCCGGCTCCAGCGCCGAGATGCGGCCGAGCTGCGGCAGGTAGGCGAGCCGGTGGCCGCAGCGCCCGCAGGTGCGGTTCTCGAAATAGAGGACGTTGTCGCAGGACTGACAGCGGAAGAGTTTCATCGGCTCACGGGAAGATTGACGCCTCATCCCGATGCGGCGCGGGCCGGATCGGGAGCGGGGCGCGCCGGGCAGGCGGCTCGGCGGCGGCGGGGATCGCGGCCAACCAAGCCGCGAACCCGCTCACCGTTCCGTGAGCGGAGACGTTTTTCGATTTCGGTCTTTCGGGCGGATCAGGCCGCGGCGAGCGCCTCGGCGATGGCGGCAAGCGCCGCCTCCGCGCCGTTGCCGTCCGGTCCGCCGGCTTGGGCCATGTCGCGCCGCCCGCCGCCGCCCTTGCCGCCGAGATGGCCGGCGCCCGCGCGCACGAGCCCGACCGCATCGTAACGTCCGGTCAGATCCTCGGTGACGCCGACGACGAGCCCGGCCTTGCCGTCGGCGGAGACGCCGACGATGGCGACGATGCCGGAGCCGAGGCGGCTCTTGCCCTCGTCGGCGAGGCCCTTCAGGTCGCGCATCTCGACGCCCTCGACCACGCGGGACATGAGCTTCACGCCGTTGACCTCGCGGGGCTCGTCGCCGCCGCCCGACGCACCGCCCATGGCGATCTTCTTCCGCGCGTCCGTCAGCTCCTTCTCGAGCCGGCGGCGCTCCTCGATCAGGGCGGAGAGGCGGTCCGGCACGTCGCCGACCGGTGCCTTGAGCAGGCCGGCGAGCTGGCTCAGCGTGCGGCTCTCCGCGGCGCGATGGCGGCGGGCGGCGCTGCCGGTCATCGCCTCGATCCGGCGCACGCCCGCGCCGACGGCGCTCTCGCCGAGCACGGTGATCTGGCCGATCTCGCCGAGCTGCGCCACGTGGGTGCCGCCGCACAATTCGATCGAGAAGTTCGGCAGGCGGCCTTCGACCTCGCGGCCCTCGTCATCCACCGGCCGGCCCATGGAGACGACGCGGACCTCGTCACCGTACTTCTCGCCGAACAGGGCGCGGGCGCCCGATTCGATCGCCTCGTCCACCGCCATCAGCTTGGTCACCACCGGCGCGTTCTGGAGCAGCACCGCGTTGGCGATCTCCTCGACGCGGCTCAGCTCGGCCTCGTCGATCGGTTTCGGATGGCTGATGTCGAAGCGCAGGCGCTCGGGCGCGACGAGCGATCCCTTCTGCGCCACGTGATCGCCGAGCACCTGACGCAGGGCCTCGTGCAGCAGGTGGGTGGCCGAGTGGTTGGCGCGGATCGCGGCCCGGCGGGCGTGATCGACCTTCAACTCGACCGCAGCACCGACGGCGAGCGTACCCTCGTCGACCGTGACGTGATGCACGAACAGGTCGCCGAGCTTCTTCTCCGTGCCGGTCACGCGCGCCGCGAGGCCGGGCGCGGTGATCGTGCCGGTGTCGCCGACCTGACCGCCGGATTCGCCGTAGAACGGCGTCTGGTTGGCGACGACGAGGCCGCTCTCGCCGGCCTTCAGAGCCTCGACCTCGGCGCCCTCGCGCAGGAGCGCGCCGACCACGGCTTCCGCGCTCTCGGTCTCGTAGCCGAGAAATTCGGTGGCGCCGGTGCGCTCCTTGATGCCGAACCAGACGGTCTCGGTCGCGGCCTCGCCGGAGCCCTGCCAGGCAGCGCGGGCCGCCTGCTTCTGGCGCTGCATCGCGGCGTCGAAGGCGTGCGTGTCGACGCCGATGCCGCGGGCCTTCAGCGCGTCCTGGGTCAGGTCGAGCGGGAAGCCGTAGGTGTCGTAGAGGGTGAAGGCGGTCTCGCCGGACAGATTCTGGCCGGCGCTGAGATCACGGCTCTCCGCGTCGAGGATGGCGAGGCCGCGCTCCAGGGTCTTACGGAAGCGGCCTTCCTCCAGCCGCAGGGTCTCGGAGATCAGCGCCTCGTTGCGGGCGAGTTCGGGGAAGGCCTGCCCCATCTCGCGCACCAGGGTCGGCACGAGGCGGTACATGACCGGGTCGCGGGCGCCGAGCAGTTCGAGGTGGCGCATGGCGCGGCGCATGATCCGGCGCAGCACGTAGCCGCGGCCCTCGTTCGACGGCAGCACGCCGTCGGCGATCAGGAACGAGGTCGAGCGCAGGTGGTCGGCGATGACGCGGTAGGAAGCCCGCGTTTCGGGCTCCGGCGCGCGGGACACGGCGTGGGCCACCGCATCGATCAGCGCGCGGAACAGGTCGGTGTCGTAGTTCGAGTGGACGCCCTGGAGGATCGCGGCCATCCGCTCCAGGCCCATGCCGGTGTCGATCGAGGGCCGGGGCAGGGGATTGCGCACCCCCGGCTCGACCTGCTCGTACTGCATGAACACGAGGTTCCAGAATTCGAGGAAGCGGTCGCCGTCCTCGTCCGGCGAGCCGGGCGGGCCGCCGGCGAGCGTCGGACCCTGATCGATGAAGATCTCCGAGCAGGGGCCGCAGGGGCCGGTATCGCCCATCTGCCAGAAGTTGTCCGACGTGCCGATCCGGATGATCTTGTCGTCGGAGAAGCCCGCGATCTTGCGCCAGAGGCCCGCGGCCTCGTCGTCGTCGGCGTAGACGGTCACCAGCAGGCGCTCGGGGGTCAGCCCGAACTCCTTGGTGATCAGCCTCCAGGCCAGCTCGATCGCGTCGGCCTTGAAGTAATCGCCGAAGGAGAAATTGCCGAGCATCTCGAAGAAGGTGTGATGCCGCGCGGTGTAGCCGACATTGTCGAGATCGTTGTGCTTGCCGCCGGCCCGCACGCATTTCTGCGACGATGTGGCTTTCACATAGGGTCGCTTCTCGACACCCGTAAAAACGTTCTTGAACTGCACCATGCCGGCGTTCGTGAACATCAGGGTCGGGTCGTTCTTCGGCACCAGCGAGGACGAGGGCACGACCGCGTGCCCGGCATCCCGGAAGTAGTCCAGGAAGGTCGATCGGATCTCGTTGACGCCGCTCATCGGATAGGCTCGGAAATCATGTCGCGTCGGGAGCCGGCTGGCGGGCAGCGCGGCAGCATATCCGGGTCCTCATACGGGCCGGAGCTGTGCGAGTCACGTCGGCTCGTCGTGCGGAGAGCCCGGCGGCTGCACGAAAGGGCGGCCCGCCCGCAATTCGGCGAGGTAGCCGCGCAGCAGCGCGACCCGGCGCGGCCGAAAACTCGTGCCGGCGGCCCG
>NZ_BPRD01000235.1 GCF_022179745.1 Methylorubrum podarium | reverse complement strand
AGGCCGAGGCGGCCGCGTTCTTCGCCTGGGCGAGGGCCGAGCGCGTTCTCCTCCAGGTCATTCTCTACGCCCCGGACGAGGTGACCCGCTACGCCGACCTCAAGGCGCGCGGCGTGCTGGGCGAGGGCGGGGATTTCCCCCTGTTCGTGCTCGGTCGCTACACGCCCGGCCAGGTCTCGCGGCCCGCCGACCTGCTGCCCTTCTTCGCTCCGGCACGGGAAAGGCTGCCGCTCTGGGCGATCTGCGCCTTCGGCCCCCGCGAGAATGCCTGCGCCCTCGCCGCGGCGGCCCTGGGCGGGCATGTGCGCGTCGGCTTCGAGAACAGCCTCCTCGCCCCCGACGGCCGTCCGGCCGAGAGCAATGCCGCCCAGATCCGCCGCGCCGCCGAGGGCGCCACCCTGCTCGGCCGCCCGCTGGCCGATGCCGACACGGCGCGGGCCATGATGGCCTGAATGCGTCCGGGCGTCCGCGCCGTGCCGGCCGTCACCGTCCGGCCGGCAGCGGGCGGCCGGCTTCGGTGTGGCGGGAGCGCAGGCGGAAGCCGAGGATCAGCAGCATCACGCCGAAGGCCACGGCGTAGGCGCCGAGCCACCACGTCAGCACCAGCGCCGACATGCCGGGATTGATCAGGAGTGCGATCCCGAACAGCACCGAGATCACGCCGCCGAGGCCGAGCCACCACCGCCCGTAATGCAGGTGCAGGCGAAAGGCCGCCGCGATCATCAGGCCGCCGGAGAGGATCGCCCAGGCCGCGACGAGGAGCACGAAGGCCCAGACGGCGGCGGCCGGCACCAGGAAGGCCGCGACGCCGACCGCGATGTCGAGCAAGCCTTCGACGAGCAGGAAGCCCCAGCGCTCGTGCCGCTGCGCCGCCCGCACCGCGGCGACGATGCCGAAGAGGCCGTCGACCAGCATGTAGGCCGCGAAGAACAGCACCAGCGACAGCACGAAGGCCCCCGGCGCGACGAAGGCGACGATCCCGAACAGGAGGGCGAGGAGGCCGCGCAGGGCGACGAGCCACCAGTTGCGGGCCAGCACGGCACTCATCGCATCGAGCCGCGCCGGTCCGGTCAGCGGCACGCCGGACGGGCTCCTCGCCCCGGATGTCTCGGACGATCCAGCCATCGACCACACTCCTCCGAAAGGACGGGCCGGACGGCGGCGGCGGAGCCGGACCGTCGCGCCCGCGAGCGAACGTCCCATTCCTGCCGCAACGCAGCGTCGCGCCGGGCGTTCCGGCGGTTGCGTCGCTGTCCCCCTGCCGTCGGCCATCGACGCGGCCTCCGCGGTCGCCGCAACGGATGGAACTTCGGTCCCGTTCGCGTCTTCTGCAACCGAGGTGGGTTCACCCGAGGCTTGGCCCCGTCGGGCCGGTCCTCCTTCGGCAATTTCCCCGATGCTTGACGATCAACGGCAGGCCGAGCCGGGCGTCGCGCCCGCGCGCCGGTCCGATGCGGCGCATGGGCGCGACGCCGCGGCGGGCGACGGAGCGGATCGTCCGCCCCAGGCCCGCAAGGACGCCCCCGGCTCGGGCGGATCCGCCGATGCGGACGAAGCCTCCGATGCGTCGGATCCCGGCGCGGAACCCGAGAGGCGGCGCGGGAGCGTCCTGCGCCGTCATCCCTGGTGGTTCGTCCTCGGCGGTCTGGCGGTGCTGGTCCTGGGCGCGGCCGGCTACGCCTACTGGCTGATCGACCTGCACCCCTACGAGACCACCGACGACGCCTTCGTCGATGCCCGCAGCTTCTCCGTCGCGCCCAAGGTCGGCGGCTACGTCGTCGCCGTGCCGGTGACCGACAACCAGCATGTCGAGGCGGGCGACACGCTGTTCCAGATCGATCCGCGCGACTATCGCGTCGCCCTGGAACAGGCCGAGGCGCAGGTCCAGGCGGCGCAGGCCTCGATCCGGAACGTCGATGCGCAGATCGAGGCGCAGAAGGCGCAGGTCGAGGTGGCCAAGGCCCAGGTCGAGACCGCGCAGGCGGCGCTGACCTTCGCCGAGGAGGATGCCGACCGCTACAAGAAGCTCGCCGAGCGCGGCGCCGGCACGATCCAGCAGTCGCAATCCTCGACCTCGACCCTGGAGCAGCGTCAGGCCGCGCTGGCGAGCGCCCGGGCGAACGTGGTCGCCGCCCAGAAGCAGATCGGCTCGCTCCAGGCCCAGTGCGCCAGCGCCGAGGCGCAGCGGGCCCAGGCCGAGGCCCAGCGCGACCAAGCCCGGCTCAACCTCGGCTACACGACGGTGAAGGCCGCGCAGGCGGGCCGCGTGGTGCGCCTCACCGGCGGCGTCGGCCAATATGCCCAGGCCGGGCAGAGCCTGTCGATGTTCGTGCCCGACGAGAAGTGGATCACGGCCAACTACAAGGAGACGCAGATCACCGACATGCGGCCGGGCCAGCCGGTCGATATCGCGATCGACGCCTATCCCGACCGCAAGGTCACCGGCCGGATCGCCTCGGTGCAGCCGGGCTCGGGCACGGCCTTCAGCCTGCTGCCGGCCCAGAATGCCACCGGCAACTACGTGAAGGTGACGCAGCGCATCCCCGTGAAGATCGTGGTCGACGACTGGCCGGGCGACGTCGCGATCGGTCCCGGCATGTCGGTCGTGCCGAGAGCCCACGTGCGGTGAGCGCGTCGGCCGCCGAAGCCCCCGCAGGCCGAGACAAGGCGCCCGGGGGCCACAATCCGTGGATCGTCGCCCTCGTCGTGGCGCTCGCGACCTTCATGGAGGTGCTCGACACGACGATCGCGAACGTGGCGCTCCGCTACATCTCCGGGGCGCTCGCGGTCGGGCCGGACGAGTCCGCCTGGGTGGTGACGAGCTATCTGGTCGCCAACGCCATCACGCTGATCGCGTCGAGCTTCCTCGCCAAGCGCTACGGCCGCAAGGCCTTCTTCATGTGGTCGGTGGCGCTGTTCACGCTCTCATCGATCCTGTGCGGCTTCGCCTGGAGCCTCGAATCGCTCCTGTTCTTCCGCGTGCTCCAGGGACTCGGCGGCGGCGGCATGGCCCCTCTGGCGCAGTCGATCCTGGCCGATTCCTTCCCGCCGGAGAAGCGGGGACAGGCCTTCGCGCTCTACGGAGTCGCCATCGTGGTGGCCCCGGTGATCGGCCCGACGCTCGGCGGCTGGCTCTCCGACAACGCCTCCTGGCACTGGTGCTTCCTGATCAACGGCCCGATCGGGATCGTCTCCCTGGTGCTGATGTCCCTCGTGATCGAGGACAGCGAGGCGGCCAAGCGCGAGCGCCGCGCCCTGCGGGCAACCGGCGTGCGCTTCGATCTCGTCGGCTTCCTGCTGGTGGCGACCTTCCTCGGCTCGCTCGAAGTCATCCTCGACGAGGGCCAGCGCAAGGACTGGTTCGGCACCTCGACCCTGATGAACGTGTTCGGTGCGATCACCCTCGTCGCGTTCCTCGCCATGATCCCGTGGCTGCTCACCGCGAAGAACCCGGTCATCGACCTCCGGCTCCTCAAGCGGCGGCAGTTCAGTGCCTGCTTCGTGGTGATGCTGTTCACCGGCGCGGTGCTGATCTCCACCACGCAGTTCATCCCGCAGATCACCCAGGAATATTACGGCTACACCGCCACCCTGTCGGGGCTGGTGCTCGGGCCCGGCGGCATCATGACCGTGATCTCGATGTTCCTGATCGGCCGCGTCTCGTCCTACATCCAGCCGAAATGGCTGATCGCCGCGGGCGGGCTCATCGTGTCGCTCGGTCTCTACGATCTCACCCGGCTCTACGGCGACACGACCTTCGGCTTCTTCGCGTGGTCGCGGATCTATATCGGCATCGGCCTGCCGATGATCTTCCTCTCGGTGACCTCCGCCTCCTACGAGGGATTGCCGAAGGACAGGACCGACCAGGCCTCGGCGCTCATCAACGTGGCGCGCAACGTCGGCGGCTCGATGGGCGTCTCGCTCGCCCAGAACGTGCTGGCCGACCGCAGCCAGTTCCACCAGAGCCGGCTCGTCGACACGCTCGACCCGTCGAGCCCGGCCTACCAGCGGACCCTGGCCGAGGCGACGCGCTACTTCCAGCAGCACGGCTTCGCCGGCCCCGACGCGCAGAACCAGGCGATCGCCTGGATCGGCCAGCAACTGGCGACGCAGGTCGCCTACTGGGCCTATATCGACGTGTTCTGGGTGCTGGCAGCCCTCACCGCCTGCCTCGTGCCGCTGGCGCTGATCCTGAAGAACGTGAAGCGCGGCGGCGGCGCGGCGGCGGCGCATTGAGCGGCACCGGGACGCCGTTTCGCCACGCTCGGCAAAGATGGCACAAGCGCGGGGACCGGAGCCGCTCCGGCCGTGCGGGGGAGGCGACATGACGGTGTCGAACGACGAAGAGTTGGCGGGGTTGAAGCGGATCGGGCGCATCGTGGCCGACACGCTGGCGGTGATGGGCCGGGCGATCGAGCCGGGCATGACCACCCGCGAACTCGACGGCGTCGGGCGGGCCTTCCTGGAGGCGGCCGGGGCGCGCTCGGCGCCGGAGACGGTCTACGGCTTTCCCGGCGCGACCTGCATCAGCGTCAACGAGGAGATCGCCCACGGCATTCCGGGCGAGCGCCGGATCGCGCCCGGCGACCTCGTCAACATCGACGTCTCGGCGGAGAAGGACGGCTACTATTCGGACACCGGCGCCTCCTTCGCCGTGCCGCCGGTGACGCGCGCGGTCGAGCGGCTGTGCAAGGACGGGCGCCGGGCGATGTGGGCGGGCCTGCGCCAGGTCGGCGCCGGCAAGCCGATCGCGGGGATCGGCCGGGCGGTGGGCACCTTCGCCCACAAGAACGGCTATACCCTGGTGCGCAACCTCGCGAGCCACGGGGTCGGCCTGTCGCTGCACGAGGAGCCGACCGAGATCGCGACCTGGCCCGACCCGTCCGAGCGCCGGATCATGCGGGAGGGGATGGTGCTCACCGTCGAGCCGTTCCTGTCGCTGGGCGCCGACTTCGCCGAGGACGGCGACGATCCCTGGACCCTCTACAGCCGGCCCAGCGCCCTCACGGTCCAGTACGAGCACACCGTCGTCGCCACGCGCAACGGGCCGCTGATCCTCACCATGCCGGCGCCGTAGCGCGGTCGCGGCGGTCTCAGGCCGCGTTCGCGTCGAGCCAGCGCTCGGCGCCGGAGAGGTCGTATCCGTGGCGGGTGCCGAGGGCCGCCACCTCGTCGCGCCGGAGGCGCCCGGCCAGCACTTCGCCGATGACCCAGAGCGTCAGCGAGCGCGTGCCGCTGCGGCAATGGGCGACGACCGGGCCCGGCGCCGCCTCGACCGCCGCGTGGAAGCGCTCCACGGCCTCGCGGGTGAGGGTGGGGCCGGTCACCGGCAGGTCGAGGTAGCGCAGGCCCGCGGCCTCCGCCGCCGCGCGCTCGGCCGCCGTGCCGGGCTGGCCCGGCTCCTCGCCGTCGGGGCGGTTGTTGATGAGGAGGCTCACGCCCTCGGCCCCGAGCGCCTCGATCTCCGCGAGGCTCGGCTGGCCGGCGACCGACAGCTTGGAATCGATGGGTGTCCGCTTCATCCTGCCCGTCCCCGTGCCACCGCCCGTGGTGTGTCTCGCCCTCAGGGGTAGCCTGCCCCCGCCGCCGCAACAAGGCGCCGGCCGGACGGCGGAGGGCTCCGGCGGCGGCGCCCGTGACGCGGGGCCGCGGCGGGAGCCGGGCGGCCTCCCGGCCCGTTTCCCCCGCGCCCGGCAGGACCGGGGCTCGAGCGGAGACAGAGGGTGGTGGGGCGGCGTTCCCGTCGCTGGCGCGATGACGATCCGGAGACGCACGGGCCGAAGCCGGCGGGCCTGCCGGTCTGCCCGCTCTGCGAGCGGCCGATCCCGGCCCATGCGCGCCAGAGCCTGCATCACCTCACGCCGAAGCTGAAGGGCGGCACCCACGGGGGAACCGTGCGGCTCCATCAGATCTGCCACTCGGCGATCCATGCCCGCTACAGCGAGGCCGAGATCGCCCGCCGGCTGGCCGAGGTCGAGGCCCTGCGCGCCGACCCCGAGATCGCCCGCTTCCTCGACTGGGTGCGCGGCAAGCCCGACGACTTCCACGCCCCCACCCGCATGACCCGCGCGCGGCGCGGCGAGGGCGGATCGCGGCGGTAGGCGGTGAAGGCCAACGGTTCGATGGGCTGCGGGGCTGGTTCGGGTGGGAACGGAAGCCTGCTCCATGCCCGGAAGCGGACCGAATTGGCCCGCAACGCCGACCGCGTCAGCGTACGGTCACAACCTCGGATCCACCGGTTCGGATTCGAGTGCAAGGACGCCGAACACGCATTCATGGACGCGCCGGAGAGGCTCGCGCGCGACGAACCGGTCGAGGGCTTCGAGGCCGAGCGCGAACTCGCGGAAGGCCATCGAGCGCTTGGCGCCGAGGCCGCGTTGGCGCAGCCGGTCGAGATGATCCGGCCTGTCGTAGTCCGGGCCGTAGATGATGCGCAGGTACTCGCGGCCACGGCACTTGATCGCGGGCTGCGTGATCCCGCGCCGGCCCCGTGCCAAAAACTCGCCCGGCTTCAGGACCATCCCCTCGCCGCCGTCGGCGGTCAGGTCGAGCCACCAACGGATGCCGCGCTCGACATCCGCCTCGCTGTCGAGATCGATGCCGAGCACACGGGTGGCCTTGAACAGCGAGTCGGCCTCGGCCAGCCGGACCAGTCGGTCCATGTGCCAGGAATGCGGCTTGTCGCTGTGGACGTGGTTCTCGCTCGCCAGGAGATGGAAGGGCGCGATCTTCAAGTCGTTGATGCCGGCCACGGGCCAGGCATAGCGACGCACGACAGAGGCGAAGGCCTCGGCGCCGGCGAGTCGACTGGCCGTCTTCGCGGCAAGATCGTCCAGCGGGAGGCCGGCGCTCGCCGCGCGCCGGAGCGCCTCTTGAGTCGCACCGAGCCCGATCCGCGCGGAGGCACCGGTCGGACCGTATTGCGAAGAGATGAGTGCCTGCGCCTTCGCCGACCACGGCATGATCTCGGCATCGAGCAGCAGCCACTCCGATCCGAGCTCATCGAACAATCGGGTCGCGGCGAGTGCATCGCGAGTCCGCGCAAGAACCGCGTCGCGCCGTGCCGGATCGTTGAAGAAGGCCCGGCCCGAGCGCGTATAGACGGCCCCGATCTCGCCGCTCGTCACCCCGAAGCGCGCGCGTGCGGCGTCCGCGTCGCGGCAGACGACCATGAGGGCGCGCGACCCCATGTGCTTTTCCTGGGCGACGACTGCGCGAAGGCCCTCGCGGCGGTAGAAGTCGAACGCGTCGCGCGGATGCTCCAGGAAGCCCTCTTCCTTCGAAGTCTCGGAGGGTGACATGGTCGGCGGCAGGTAGATCAGCCATTTCGGGTCGATGGCGAAGCGGCTCATCACCTCCAGGGCCGCGGCCGTGTTTTCCTCGCGGATCGTGACGGAGGGCTGGAGCCGGGTCGTGATGATCCGCTTGCCCGAGACGTCGGCGAGGTCGAGGAGATCGTCTGCCTCGGCCTGTCGGCTGATCACGCCGGAGGGCGCGGCAGCGGAAGCGAGCGGCCGAACCGGCTCGGAATGGACCTGCGCGGCCGGGACGGAGACGACCTCCATCTCGGGGTAGCGAAGGGCCGAGAGCATTCCGCCGAACACGCAGCCTGTGTCGATGCAGAGCGTGTTGTTGAGCCAAGCCGCCTCGACCACGGGCGTGTGGCCGTAGACGACCTTCGTACTTCCCCTGTACTCGGCCGCCCAGTTCTGTCGGACGGGCAGGCCGAACTCGTCGATCTCGCCGGTCGTCTCGCCGAACAGGCAAAACCCTCGGATGGTGCCGGAGGCGCGGCCCTGCATCTCCTCCTTGATGCCGGCGTGGGCGACCGCCAGCCGACCGCCATCGAGCAGATAGTGGCTGACGAGGCCGCCGATGAAGCCCTTCGCCCGCACCCGGAAGGCGTCGCTCTGCCGGGCGAGATCGTCGATGGTGGTTTGAAGTCCGTGCGCGACCTTCACGTCGCGACCGGCCAGCCATTTCTCGACCTTGGCCTCGTGGTTGCCGAGGACGCAGAGGGCAACGCCGTTCTCGACCATGTCCATGGCAAGGCGCAGGCTGTCCGCCACCCGCGGTCCGCGATCCACGAGATCGCCGACGAAGACGGCCTTGCGGCCGGCGGGCGCGGTGACGCGATAGCGCGGCTCGCCGTCCTCATGGCCGCGCTCGACCGTGTAGCCGAGCCGGGCCAGCAGGGCCTCCAGTTCGTCGGCACAGCCGTGGACGTCGCCGATGATGTCGAACGGGCCGGTCTCGTCGCGGCGGTCCGTCCACAGGCGCTGGCGGCTCACCTCCGCACTGTCGATCTCGTCGACCGACGTCAGATGATGGACCTGCCTGAAGCCTTCGCGTGCCAATCCGCGCAGACCGCGGCGGAGCGCCGCCATCTGGTTGCGCACGACATGCGGACCAAAAGCACGATCCTGCCTCCCGGCATTGCGGTTGCGGCAGACATCCTCGCCGGGATCGAGCACGATGGCGACCGACAGGGCATGGAAGCGGCGGGCGATCTCGACGAGCTTCCGGCGATCCTCCGGCCGCACGTTGGTGGCATCGACGACCACGAGGCGGCGGCCCTTGAGGCGCAGCTCTAGGATGGTCTGGAGAAGCGCGAAGGCATCCGGCGTGGCCGCCTGATCGTTCTCGTCGTCGGCGACGAGTCCACGACAGGTGTCCGACGAAACGACCTCGGTCTGCCGGAAGTGGCGGCGTGCGAAGGTGGATTTTCCCGAGCCCGACGCCCCGATGACGACGATCATCGAGAATTCGGGAACGGCGATCTTCCGACCCGCCGTGGAGGCAATCTCTCCGCTCATCGCGTCAGCACCGCGAGTTGTCCGGGGGCACCGAATTCCGGATGCGCGTCGCCGACCCCTTCGAAGCGCACGCTGTAACCATGCTCCGCAGCGACGCGCTGCGCCCAGCCCTGGAACTCCCGACGGCTCCATTCGAAGCGATGGTCGGGATGCCGGAACGCTCCGGGGGCCAGCCCCTCGAACATCACGTTGTGATCGCGGTTCGGCGTGGTGACAATCACGGTCGCAGGGCGCGCGTCTCCGAACAGCGCGCGTTCGAGATGCGGAAGCCGATCCAACTCGAAATGCTCGATCACTTCGACCAGGGCTGCGGCCTCGAAACCGCGCAGGCGGACATCGCGATAGATGAGCGAGCCCTGCAGGAGCGTCAGCTTCCGCTTCTGCACCTCCGGCAGATCGGTGAACCGGGCATCGGCACGGGCCAGCTCTTGGCTCGATACCTCGACCCCGACGATCTCCGCGATGGCCGGATTGCGGATGAGGCGCGCGATCAGCTTGCCGTCGCCGCAACCGAGATCCAGCACACGCCGTGCTCCCGTCTGCGCGATCACCTCGGCCACGCGGTCCAGCCGTCGCTCGTGAAGACGAAGGGGGCGCTCGATGACGGTTTCGGCCGCGTCGCCCCGCGAGGGGTCGAGCTGCCCCTCCGGTCCGACCTCGTCCGGCACGAGCTGCGCGAGCGCGGCTTTGATCAGGTGACTCCGCCGCTTGAGATAGCGTGCCGTGATGAGGTCGCGCTCGGGATGGGCTGCGAGCCAGCCGTCTCCACGCGCCAGCAGCTTCTGCAACTCGTCCTCGCCGACGAAATAGTGCTTCCGGTCATCGAGAACCGGCATCAGCACGTACAGATGCGTGAGGAGGTCGGAGAGACGCGCGGTGCCGGACAGCCGAAGCGTCACATAGGGGGCCTCACCCCAATCCGGCCGCTCCGGATCGAGACGATGGCGCGTGACGGCAACGTGGTAGCCGAGGGGTTCGAACAGCCGTCCGACGAGGTCCGTCGTCCCCCGCACCGGGAGCGGCGCGACCTCCGCGTCGAGCGGGATCGCCGTATCGGCAAGGGTCTGCCGTTCCCGACTCCGGCCCGCCATGGCCTCGCGGATACCGCGTGCGATCGCGACGCTCAGAAACGACGAGGCCGCATAGGGGCGATCGTTCACGTACTGGTCCAGAAGGCCGTCGCCCCCGCCCTGGCGACCGCGGACCAGGGCGATGGGATCGATGTCGAGCGTGATCGCGAACTCGCAGCGCTGCGGGGTCGCCTCAGGATAGAACATCACGGCCTGACCGAAGCCGAGGTCGAGTTCGTGCACGCGCGCTGGGTTCTTGTGCAGGAGGAATCCGAGATCGGTCGCGGGCTGGTGCGATGTGGCGATGGAGAGGAACACGAGACGCTCGCTAGGAAAACGTTCGGTTGTGTAGCGCGTCGTTCTTCGATCTGCGAGAGGGTGCGGCCGTGGATGGCGGCGTCCGTCCAAGAAAGATGCCCGTTCGAAAGCGGCCGATCCGCCCTCCGCCACGCTCGGTCGTTTCGGGCCAAGCGACGTTCGGCAAACGAACTTTCCAAGGGTCCGCGGTGGCAAACAGCGTCTCGCCGGAGCACGTGTGCCGGCTTGCGACCCGAGGCGCGTCGTCCCGTCGGCAGAGCCGGTGTCCCTGCCCGAAAAGAAACGCGCGTCGTGCGCGCCAGCGCGGCCCCCTCGCGAAAAATCCATCGGTCGCCTTGGCGGGCCATTAACCGCGCGGCGCGATCGCTCCTTGGCGCTGAGCGGCGCTTAACCGTCGGGTGCGAGGGTCGCGGCTCGATCCCGTCCGCACCAGGACCGCCCGCCATGACCGCAGCGCCCGAAGCGGCCACACGCCCCCTCCGCCCGCGTCCCGAGGAAGCCGCCCGGCTCGCCTGGGTCGATGTCGCCAAGGGCCTGTGCATCATCCTCGTCGTGATGATGCATTCGACCCTCGGCACCGGCGAGGTTTTGGGCGGCGAGGGCTTCCTGCACGAGGTCGTCGAATTCGCCAGGCCGTTCCGGATCCCCGATTTCTTTCTGCTCTCGGGGCTGTTCCTCGGCCGCGTGATCGACCGCGACTGGCGCCTGTTCGCGGATCGGCGCGTGGTCCACTTCGCCTATTTCTACGGGCTGTGGGTGGTGATCCAGTCGCTGTTCAAGGCCGGGTCGATCGTCGCCGGGGCGGAGGGAACGGCCGCGCAGCTCGCCGCCTTCGGCTGGCACCTCGCCGAGGCGCTGGTGGTGCCCTACTCGACGCTGTGGTTCGTCTACCTGCTCGCCGTGTTCTCGGTGGTGACGAAGCTGCTGCACCGCCGGGTGCCGCCGGCCGTGCTGCTCGTCGCGGCGGCCGTGCTGCAGATCCTGCCGACCAGCGGCCTGCCGGAACTCCTCGACGAGTTCTGCGAGCGCTACGTCTACTTCCTGGGCGGCTACCTCTTCGCCGAGTGGATCTTCCGCCTCGCCGACCGGGTGCGCGAGCGGGCGGGCCTGGCGGTCCTGGGCCTCGCTCTCTGGGCCGTGGTGGAGGCCGTGTTCGTGTATACGCCGACGGGGATCGAGAGCCTGCCGACGCTCGCGCGCCTGCCGGTGGTCAGCCTCGGGCTCGGCACGGTCGGCGCGCTGGCCATCGTCACCTTCGCCGCGCTGATGACCCGCGCCGGCGGGCCGGTGACCGCCGCCCTGCGCGCCTGCGGCGAGCGCTCCATCGTGATCTATCTCGGCTTCTTCCTGCCGATGGCGCTCACCCGCACCGTGATCGCCAAGTTCAACGGGGTGCAGCCCGATCTCGCCCTCGATGTGGGGCTCGCGAGCCTGGTCGTCACGGTGGTGGCCGTGACGGTGCCGCTCGCCTTCGAGCGGCTGGTGCGCGGCACGCGCCTGGACTTCCTGTTCCGCCGCCCGGCCGCCTTCCACATCGTGCCCGCCCCGGCCGCCCCGTCGCGCCTGCGGCCCGCCCCGGTGGCCGCGCGCGAGGCGTGAACGGAAAGGCCCGGCCTCCGGAACCATCCCGCCCCGCCCGCCGGTTTGTCCCTGACGGCCCGCTGCGACGGTGCGGGCGTGATCGGGAGGGACCGGAGCATGGTGCAGGAAGCGTCCGACGAGGGGCATGCGGTCAGCGGCGATCCCGCCCAGGTCGTTCTCGACGCGCCGCGTGACCGCGCCTATTGGGCGCGCCGATTCGAGGTGCCGGCGGAGCAGGTGCAGGCGGCGGTCGAGGCGGTCGGCTCCGACGCGGCCCGGGTCGCCGCCCATCTCGGCAAGCCCTGGCCCTACGAGAAGACCGGCATCGTCTGAAGCAGCAGCGCGCGCGAGGCGCGGCGCTCAGCCCTGCGGCGCGCCCGTCCCGCGGCCCGTCTCGAGATGGTCGAGGAGCTGGCGCTCGTAGGCGATCAGCTCACGCCCGCGCTTGATCGCGCGGTGATATTGCTGCGCCGAGAGCTCGTCCTGGATCGCGAGGATGTAGGGCCCCATGCTCGGCGAGGCCTTCATGATCTCCGTGGCTTGGCGCACGAACAGATCCTCGGCCTCCGGCGGGTTGTCGGCGAGATAGATGAACTGGAGCGTGACGCAGAGCCGCTTGGCGGCGGTGTCGGCCTCGGTCTCGGTGATGATCTCGCTCTCGCGCAGGAACTTGCACTGGTTCTCGATCACGAAGACCGAGCGGCGATCGCCGTTGCGGATCAGCGCGCCGTTGATGATCAGCCGCTCCTGAGGCTTCAGTTCGATGCGCAGAGCCATGGTGAACAAATCCTTGATCGGGCGAAACGAAGTAGAGACGGCGAACTTTTCTTAACCATGATCGCAGGGCCTTTCGCTCTGCTTCCCGTTTGACGGGCGAAAGCCCCCGAATCCGACGGTCGGATTAAGGTCTCGGCAAGGCGCGGGGTGGAGGGTCCGGGTGTCGCCAAAAGGGCGGCATCAAGACCCACAAGGATCGCCCCCATGTCCTCCGGCATCACGCTTTCGGCCGCCACCCGTCAGAACCTGCTCTCGCTG
>NZ_BPRD01000234.1 GCF_022179745.1 Methylorubrum podarium | reverse complement strand
TGCTCGCCGAGCAGGGGCTCGGACTCTTCCGCGCGGTCGTGGCGTGAGGCCCGAGATGTCCGATTTGCCGGAAGGCGTGCGCCCGCTCACGCCGGAAGAGGCCAAGACCCGCCGCAAGCGCTCGGTCGCCATCGCCCTGACGCTCGGCGCCCTGGTGCTGATCTTCTTCGTGCTGACGATCGCCAAGCTCGGACCGCAGGTCCTGCAGCGGCCGCTCTGAGGGCTTCGAACCGATGACGGATGCAACGGAGCGGCAGAAGCAGGCGGCGCGCGGCGCGCGCTGGACCGTGCTCGCCTGCGCCGGCGTGGTGCTCGGCATGGGCGGCCTCGCGGCGGTGTCGGCGCCGCTCTACTCGATGTTCTGCAAGGCGACCGGCTACGGCGGCACGCCGCTCGTCGGCACTGCGCCCTCCGCGCCGGTGACCGAGGCCCTGGCACCGGTCTCGGTCCGGTTCGACACCAACGTCGCCAAGACCCTGGCCTGGCGGTTCCAGCCGGAACAGTCCCGGGTCGAGGCGGTGCCCGGCCAGACGGCGACCGTGTTCTTCAAGGTGACGAATACCGGCCCCGCGGCCTCCACCGGCATCGCCGTGTTCAACGTGCAGCCGGACCTGATGGGCAGCTACTTCGTCAAGGTGCAGTGCTTCTGCTTCGACGAGCACACCCTGCAGCCGGGCGAGTCGGCGGAATTCCCGCTGGTGTTCTACGTCGATCCGGCCCTGCGCAAGGATCCGGATATCGGCACCCTCTCGGAGATGACGCTGTCCTACACCTACTACCCCTCGAAGAACGGCGCGCCGGTGGCGGAAGCGGCCAAGTCCGGCCCGACGCGCAATTTTTGAGGGATCGGTCGGCGGCTCAAGCGTGACAATGGCGCGGCCGCCGAAGTAGAGGATTTTCAACCGAGGCCCGGTCCCACCGGGCCTCCAAGGCAACAGGGCCCGGCCGTCAGCCGGTGACGGGCAAGGGCTTAGGGAGAACCATCGCGATGGCCGGGGCGCACGCCAAGAACCACGACTACCACATCATCAACCCGAGCCCCTGGCCGCTGCTGGGCGCCTTCTCCGGGTTCCTGATGGCCTTCGGCGCCGTCTTCTGGATGAAGGGCCTCTCCGCCGGCGGCC
>NZ_BPRD01000233.1 GCF_022179745.1 Methylorubrum podarium | reverse complement strand
GGGCGCGACTTTTCCGGAAAGGGCGCGCCCTGGATCGCGTCGGCTTCGCCTCGCGATGACGGGGTGACTGGGAACAGAAGCGATCAACCGGATTCCGGAGGAAGGGTTTCTGCCCAGCCGGGTCCGGCCGTCCCGATCAGGCCTGCCAATCCGAGAAGCCCACGACGCGGTGAAGCAGGCGCCGGTTGCGGGCGGTCTCACCGAAGGGCGCGAGGTCCCAGGTCCAGGCCCGCTCGGGCGTCCCGAGCCGCACGCCGTAGAGAAGGTCGTGCCGGGCGTGGACCTGCCCCTGCCGGTCCTCCTCGGTCTCGTCGATATCGGTGACGAGGCAGACCCGCGCCGTCAGACCGGCCAGCGCGTCGAGATGGCCCGCAACGATCCGCCGGCCGAAGGCGTCCCCGTCCTCCGGCGTCCAGGGTCCCAGGGCCCGGCGCGAGGTCTCCAGCCGCTCGACCGGGCGGATCGGCAGCTGCGAGAGGAGGTTGGCCGAGATGACGAGGCCGGTTCCCGGCTCGGCGCAGACCGGCGGCAGGCGCGGATCGAGATCGGGCGCCGCGCCCGTCATCAGCGCCATCGCGCCGCTCAGGTCCGCCGTCAGCGCCTCGACGTTGGCGAAGACGCGGATCGCGCGCCGGGCCGGCCGCAGATGCACGGCATCGACCAGCACCACCCGCCGGAAGCCCTCGGCGAGATCCGCCAGCGGCACGTCGAGCAGGAGGCCGGAGCCCAGCACCACCGCGGTGTCGCGTTGCTCGGTCGCGGCTATGGCCGCGCGCATCACCGCCCGGCTCGCCTCCAGATGCGGCGCCCAGGCGCAGCGGCAGCGGCGGGCGCGCGACATCAGCCAGATGCTGTCGCGCAGGTAGCCGAGCCGGCGCTGGGCCGGCGGCGCGGACGTGGTCAGGAGATGCAGGAGGTCGAGCAGCACGGTCGCGTGGCGTCCGGCACCGCGCCCGACCTGTCAAGCGGCTCGCGTCATGCCATGGTCGCGATGGGCGGCCAGAACGCTCCGCCCTCCCCCGGCTCCGACTCGACCGACCATGGAATCCCGAAGCGCCCGCCTCGCCGCCGCCCTGATCGCGCTCTGCGCCGCCCTCGGCGTCGCCGCCGGCTTCACCGCCGTGTTCGGCCGCACCGGCTCCGTGCCGCTGACCGCCTGGATCATGGTCGCCTATTTCACGAACCTGACCGGACTCCTCGTGCTCGCGGTGTTCGGCGGGATCGCCCTGCGGCTGCCGGCCCTGGCCCAGCCGCGGCTCGTCGCGACGGCGGTCCTGGCGACGCTGCTCGTCGGTCTCGTGCAGCGGCTGCTGCTCTACGGGCTCAAGACGCTGCGGGGCGGCGACCTCGTCGGCGACATCCTGCTGCATCAGGCGTTGCCGGTGCTGGTGCCGCTGTTCTGGCTCGTCTTCGCGCCGAAGGGGCGCCTCGGCTTTCGCGACCTCGCGCTGTTCGCGAGCTACCCGCTGACCTATCTCGGCTACACGCTCGTGCGCGGCGCCTACGACGCGCGCTATCCCTACCCGTTCCTCGACGTGGGCAAGATCGGCTGGGGTCCCGTCGCGGCTTATGCCGGGGCGATCGCGGCGGCCTTTCTCGGCGTCGGCTGGGTGCTGGTGCTCCTCGACCGCCGCCTCGCCCGGCGCCGGCTCGCCAGCGGATAGGGCGCTACCCCTCGAACAAGGCGGCGATCTCGCCCGGCCCCAGGATCCGGAACTCCCCCGCCGGCAGGTCGGCGGGGAGCGCGAGGCCGCCGACGCGGTCACGGTGGAGCGCGTCGACGTGGTTGCCGAGCGCGGCGAACATGCGCCGGACCTGATGGTAGCGGCCCTCGTGCAGGGTGACCGTGCAGTGGGTCGGGTCGTCGGTCTCCATCTCCACCGGCAGGAGCGGCTTGTCCTCGCCCTCCAGCATCAGTTCGCCCGAGGCGAGGATCGCGGCCTCGTCGCCCTGGAGCGGGCGGGCCAGACTCACCCGGTAGCGCTTGGACACCTTGGCCTTCGGCGCGATGATCCGGTGCAGCAGCGCCCCGTCGTCGGTCATCAGGAGGAGGCCCGAGGTCTCCTTGTCGAGGCGGCCGACCGTGGAGATCGCCGGATCGCGCCGGCGCCAGCGCTCGGGCAGCAGGCTGTAGACCAGCGGCCCCGCCTCCTTGTGCGAGCAGGTGACGCCGAGGGGCTTGTGCAGCATCAGGCAGAGGCCGGGCAGCGGATCGAGCGCCCTCCCCTCCACCGTCATCCGGGCGGAGAGGTCGGGCTCGAGCGGGATGCGCTGCGAGGCGTCCCGCAGGGCCTGCCCGTCGAGGCGCACGAGTCCGGCCCGGGCCAGGCCCTCGACCTCCCGACGCGAGCCGTAGCCGAGATTGGCCAGCAGCCGGTCGAGGCGCACGGCCTTCACTTGAGGGCCTCGATCATTTGCGCGCCTCGAACACCTTGTAGCCGCCCTCCGTCACCGTCGGAGTGACGCTGCGGAAGGCGGCGCGCAGGGGTGCCTCGTAGGGCAGGTGCGCGTTGGCGACGAGGTGCAGCGTGCCGCCCGGCCGCAGGACCGCCGCCGCGCGGGCGATGAAGGTCTGGCCGAGCGCCTGATCCTCGGCGCCGCCGTCGTGGAAGGGCGGATTCGAGACGACGAAGTCGAGGCCCGACAGGGCCGGCTCCGCCCCCCGCAGGTCGGCCCAGTGGGCGGTGGCGCGGGGATCGCCGACATTGCGCCGGGCCATCTCGATCGCGCGGCGGTCGATGTCGATCAGCGCGAGCGCGGTGACCTTTTCGGATTTCAGCACCGCGCGGGCCAGGATGCCGAGCCCGCAGCCGAAATCGGCGCCGCGCCCCGCGAGCGGAGGCAGGTGACGCAGCAGCAGGGCGGAGCCGGGATCGAGCCGGTCCCAGGAGAAGATGCCGGGCTGGGTGCAGAGGGCGAGATTGTCGATATGGCGCGGGGCGCCGGCCTCGACCGCCGGGGCGATGCCCTCCGGCGCCTCGGGCCGCGTCGCCGTGCAGATGCGGTGGTGGCGCCGCGCCTCGTCGGTCACCGCGCAGCCGAAGCCGCGCAGCTCCTTGGCGAGCCGCGTGCCGCCCTTGTCCTTGGGCGCCAGCGCCACGAGCCGTCCGCCCGGCCGCAGGGTCCGGATCGCCAGCGCCAGGGCGTAGCGCCGCTCGACCGTGCCGGGCGGCGCCAGCAGCAGGGCGGCCTCCAGGCTCGCCTCGGCCACATCCTCCAGCCGCGCCGAGCCGGGGATCAGCGGCGAGACCTGGGCGGCGCCGTCCGGCAGGGCGGCGAGGTCGGAGGGCGGCAGGCCGTAGAGGACGGCCCGCATGTCGGGATCGGTGTGGGGCATGGGGCTTGGGGCGTAGAGCTTGGGGCTTGGCGTTCGGGCCGGGGCCATCGGCATTGGGAATTCGTCCGACCCCGACCCTCATTCCGAAGTGCCCGAGACAGCGGGGCCTCGACGGATCCTCCGGGAATCACGCGGGATCCGGAGAATCCGTCGAGGCCGCCGCTTCGCGCCGGCACCTCAGGATGAGGAGCAGAATCGAATACAGAATAGAGGTCAGCCGGTCGGAAATTCGAGCCCCATCTCGCGATAGCGCGCGGGATCGTCGGCCCAGTTCTCGCGGACCTTCACGTGCAGGAACAGGTGCACCTTGGCCTCGGCCACCTCGGCGATCTCGATGCGGGCCGCCTGTCCGATCGCCTTGATGGTCTGGCCGCCCTTGCCGAGCACGATCGAGCGCTGGCTCTCGCGCTCGACGAAGATCGTCTGCTCGATCCGCACCGAGCCGTCGGGCCGCACCTGCCACTGGTCGGTCTCGACGGTGGAGCGGTAGGGCAGTTCCTCGTGCAGCCGGTCGTAGATCTTTTCCCGCGTGATCTCGGCGGCGAGCATCCGCAGCGGCGCGTCCGAGATCTGGTCCTCCGGGTAGAGCCAGGGGCCGGGCGGCATCCGGGCGGCGAGCGCCTTGCGCAAGTCGGCGACGCCGTCGCCGTTGAGCGCTGAGATCAGGAAGGTGTCCTCGAACGGCACCATCGCGTTGAGCTTGGCCACCAGTTCGAGCAGGCGCTCGCGGGCGATCAGGTCGATCTTGTTGAGGATCAGGATCTTAGGCCGCTTCACCTCGGGCAGGCGGCGCAGGATGGTCTCGACCTCCTCGTCCGCCCCCTTGCGGGCATCGATCAGCAGGCAGACCGCGTCGGCATCCGCCGCGCCGCTCCAGGCGGAATGCACCATCGCCCGGTCGAGGCGGCGCTTCGGCGCGAAGATGCCGGGGGTGTCGACGAGCACGATCTGCGCCTCGCCCTCCATGACGATGCCGCGCACCAGCGCCCGCGTCGTCTGGACCTTCCGGGAGACGATGGAGACCTTGGCGCCGACCAGGGCATTGAGCAGGGTCGACTTGCCGGCATTCGGCACGCCGATCAGCGCGACGAAACCCGCGCGCGTCTCCTGCGGGGCGGCGCCGTCCTCGGCCTCATGTTCCGGTTCGTGTTCCGGCTCGTGCTCAGACATCCGATCCGACCATCCGCGACTTAACCACCCGATCCGTCCTTCCCCTGCGTCCCGCCGATGTTTTCGCGGGCGAGCACGGCGCGGGCCGCCTCCTGCTCCGCCACGCGCTTGGAGGCGCCCTCGCCGTATCCCGGTTCAATGCCCTCGACCCGCACCGCGATCCGGAAGACCGGGGCATGGTCGGGGCCTGAGCGCTCCACCACCTCGTAGACGGGGATCGCAAGGCTGCGCGCCATCGCCCATTCCTGCAAGGCCGATTTCGCGTCGCGCCCGCGCGGGGCGGCGGTTTCCTCGCCGGGGCGGAAGGCGCGCTGGACGATCGCCCGCGTCGCCTCGTAGCCGGCGTCGAGAAACACCGCTCCGAGGATCGCCTCGCAGACATCGGCGAGGATGGTCTGGTTGCGCCGCCCGCCGGTCTGGATCTCGCCGGGTCCGAGATTGAGATGCGGCCCGACCTCCCAGGCCTCGGCCACCGCGGCGCAGGTCTCCCGCCGCACGAGCCCGGCCAGCCGCCGCGACAGCTCGCCCTCCTCCGCGTCGGGCAATGCCCTGTACAGCGTCTCGGCGACCGCGAGGCCGAGCACGCGGTCGCCCAGGAATTCGAGGCGCTGGTAGCTGCCGACCCGGCCCGACTGGCCGGCCTTGCTCACATGGGTGAGCGCCAGGGGGAGCAGGGCCGGGTCGGCGAAGACATGGCCGATGCGCGCCTCCAGCACGGCGAGGCTCGGCCGCGGACGGTGCGCGCGCCGGGCGCGGCTGGAGCGCGCGGCGCCCTCGCCGTCCTCGCTCATCGCCGTCCGCCTCGGGAAAGAACGGCGGATCGTCCCGTCGCTGTCACGTTCGTCGAGCGATCAGTGGATCGTCGAGAAGATGCGGCCCCAGCGCACATCCGCGGGCCAGCGCCAGATCTGCCAGGCGGGGGTGCGCTCGTCGATCGAGAAGAAGATCATCTCCGCCCGGCCGACGAAGTTCTCGAACGGCACGTAGCCGACGCTGGCGAGGTCGCGCGAATCGGTCGAGTTGTCGCGGTTGTCGCCCATCATGAAGAAATGGCCGGCCGGCACCGTGTAGACCTCGGTGTTGTCCCAGAAGCCGCGGTCGCCGTCGCGCTCGATCACCCGGTGGGACACGCCGCCCGGCAGCGTCTCCATGTATTGCGGCACCTTCACGGTCTGGTCGAAGGCGTCGAGGGTCTCGTAGTCGGCGATGCGCTCGCGCTTGACCGGCTTGCCGTTGATGTTGAGCACGCCCTCGACCACCTGGATCTTGTCGCCGGGCAGGCCGATCACGCGCTTGATGTAGTCGGTCGCGTTGTCCTTCGGCAGCTTGAACACGGCGATGTCGCCGCGCTTCGGCTCGGCGGCCCAGACCCGGCCATGCGCCTGGAACGGCAGGTACTCGGACAGCGGCAGGGAGTATTTCGAGTAGCCGTAGGCGTATTTCGAGACGAACAGGTAGTCGCCGATCAGCAGGGTCGGGATCAGCGAGCCCGAGGGGATGTTGAACGGCTGGAACAGCAGCGTCCGCACCACGAGTGCGATCAGCAGCGCCTGCACGCCGACCTTCACGGTTTCCCGGATGCTGGCCCAGGTTCCGGGCTCGGCCGTCCGGATCTCCGTCTTGCCCTCGCGATCCACGCGCGCCTGTCCTGTATCCATGAGTGGTCCGCCTTCGGCCCCGCCGTGTCATCCGGCAGCCGCTACCCTGTGGCCGTGGGCTGTCGTGCTGGGCGGCGGGTCTAGACTAAGCCGCGCCGCCCCGCAACGCGAAGGATGCGCCGGGCCGAACCTACGATGGCGCCGGGAGCGGCACCGCCTCGATGATCACGAACGCTTGCGCGAGCGGCGGCTCGTCGGTCAGCGTCAGGTGCAGGCGCGCCTCGTGGCCGTCCGGCACCATGCGTTCGAGGTGTTCCCGCGCACGCCCGGTCAGCCTCAGGGTCGGCTGGCCGCTGGGCAGGTTGACCACCTCCATGTCGCGCCAGAACACGCCCTGGGCGATGCCGGTGCCGAGCGCCTTGGCGCAGGCCTCCTTGGCGGCGAAGCGGCGGGCGTAGGACGGCCCGCGGGCGGCGCGCCGGTCGCATTTCGCCCGCTCGCCGTCGGTGAAGACGCGGTGGGTGAAGCGCTCGCCGAAGCGTTCGAGCGAGGACTCGATACGGCGGATGTCGCAGAGGTCGGTGCCGACGCCGAGAATCACGGCTCGGCCTGCCGCCGCGCCCGGTCCATCGCCGCGCGCATGTCGTGGACCGCCTGCCGCAGGCCGACGAAGATCGCCTCGGCGATCAGGGCGTGGCCGATGTTCAGCTCGCGGATCTGCGGCAGCGCCGCCACGGGGCCGACGCTCTCGACGGTGAGGC
>NZ_BPRD01000232.1 GCF_022179745.1 Methylorubrum podarium | reverse complement strand
TCCGGCGTGGTGCCGAGCACGGCGTTGCGGGTGTTCTCGATGGCGAAGGCGTCCGGCACCTCGAAGGCGATGCTCAGGCCCGGATGCAGGAAGCGGCGGCCGCGCACCAGTCCCTCGCCGGGATTGTCGCCGTAGGCGATCCCGTCGATCGCCGCGAGGTAGGGGGCGCGGTCGTCGGCGCCGAGGCCGGGGGCGCCGATGCGCCGGGCCGCGCGGGTGACCAGCGCGATGCGCTCCGCCGTGGCCGGATGGGTCGCAAGCATGTCGGGCTCCGCCGCGCTGCCGTTGCCGGCCTTGAGCGCCATGGTGCGCTGGAGCGCGTCGAGGAAGCGGCCGGCGCCGAAGGGATCGTAGCCGGCCTGGGCCAGCACGCGCACGCCGTTGGCGTCCGCCTCCAATTCCTGCTCGCGCGAGAAGCGGGCGAGGGTGAACTTGGACTGGCTCTCGAGCTGCGCCCCCGTGACCGGATCGTTCAGCACGTCGGCGACCACGCGGCTCACGAGCTGCGAGCGCAGGGCCATCTCGCTGCGGGCGGTGGCGTGGCGCAGCGTGACGTGGGCGATCTCGTGGGCGAGCACCGCCGCGACCTCCGAGCTGTCGCTGGCGAGCGCCAGCAGCCCGCGGGTGACGTAGAGCCGGCCGCTCGGCAGGGCGAAGGCGTTGACGACGGGCGAGTCGAGCAGCGTGACCGCGTAGCTCTCCTCCGGCCGGTCGCTGGCGCGCACGAGGCGGTCGGTGATCTCGCTGACCAGCCGGTGGGCGGCCGGCGCGCGGTACTCGCCGCCGAAGGAGGCCACGAGCTTGGCGTGATCCGCCTCGTCCGAGCGGGTGCGCCCCGTCGTCTTGGGCGCCTGCTCGGGCACCTTGATGACCGCGGGCGTGAGCACAGTCCCGGTCTGGTCGGCGGCGCAGGCGGCGAGCAGGCCCGCGAGCGCGAGCAACGCGCCGGTCCTCGCGCTGGCCTTGGCCATTCGTTTCCGGCGGCGTCCGCCCAGGAACCGCCGCGTCGACTCGTTCTGTCGATCCCCCGTCATGCCGTTCTAGCGCCGCAGCGCCCGCTCCCCCTCGACGACCTCGATGCCTTCGACGCCGGCCAGATCGATGAGCGGTCCCCGCCCGATCTCGACCATGCCGCGGATTCTCACGAGGCGGCCCTTCAGCGTGGCCGCCGACAAACCATGTTCGCTCAGCGTCCGCCAAGTGCGTTTCTGCACCGTTACGGTCAAGCCCTGCTCACCCCTACGAGCGAAGTCGAGATAGGTCCGCGCCGACCGCTCGCCGACATGCAGGACGCGCCCCTCCACCACAGCGAACCGCCCGGCCCGCGCCGTCAGGGCCGCGCCATCGGTCGCGGCGAGCGGGCCGCCGGCCCACAGGCCGAGACCGGCGGAACGGGGCGCCTCCTCGAGGGCGCGGAGCGCCGGACGGCAGAGCGCCTCGGCCTCGCCGGCATCGGCGTAGGCGAGCCCGGCCGCGACCAGCCCGCCGGCGAGATCGACCGGTTCGGCCTCGCCCGCGATCCCGTCGGCGCGACGGCGGCCCCAGCGGTCCTCGGGACCGCGCTCCGTCAGGATGAGGGGCGCGCCGCGGAAGGCCGCGAGCCAGGCGCGTGCGTTCGCATCGAGCGCCGGCTCGTCGGGCCAGCGCAGGCCGGACAGCACCGCCCGGCGGCCGGAGGCGAGGATCAGCTCGCCCCGCGTTCCGACATCGGCAAGGCGATCCTCCCGCGCCGGGGATGGCCGGCAGGATTCGTCTGCGCGCGGGGCGGCCGACGCGCTCTGCGGACTCACGCTGCCACCGCAGGCGGTCGCGAGGAGCCAAGCCAGGGCCGGGGCGCCGCAGCGGCCCGTTCGACGCCCCCAGGGAACACCGCCGCGACCCTCATCGCGCCCCATCACCACCGCTCGCGCTCGGCCTCTCGTTCCGAGCGAGGATGCCGCGCGAAAAGTGCCCGGATCGCGGCGCTCGAAGGCGTCGCGACCCCACAATCGCGGATTGTCGCCCCGTGAGTCTCCCGGGCCACAGGTGACGGCGCCGCTCCCGCCGCTCGCGGTGGACCACCTCCGCCGTCCCGGAT
The DNA here is from genome assembly GCF_022179745.1 of Methylorubrum podarium. Classification (GTDB taxonomy): domain Bacteria; phylum Pseudomonadota; class Alphaproteobacteria; order Rhizobiales; family Beijerinckiaceae; genus Methylobacterium; species Methylobacterium podarium. The sequence continues at coordinate 2,036 of NZ_BPRD01000232.1, read as the reverse complement.
CGGAGCGGTTGGCGGTCCCGTGCGATGATGCTAAGCCTGTGCGGACGTCTCCGTAGCTCAGCTGGACAGAGCACAGGTTTCCTAGATTTCACAATTGGGCGCCGCGATGGGAAACCGCGCGGCGGATCCGCTCAAATTCGGGGAAAGCTTCCGGCGCCGCGGCGCCCTGCCGATCCCGAGCCAAGCCCGAAGCCCATCGCGGGTCGCGGGAAGGTGTAGAGACTAGACGGGCGGCACCTAAAGGCTTCGTCCGAGGCCCAGGGTGAAGGGATAGTCCAGACCACGAACGCACGGACAGTGCGGCGGCGAAAGTCGAAGTGGGATGAAACCTGGGGTCGCAGGTTCGAGCCCTGCCGGGGACGCCACTTTCCGTTTGTGCGTTCTGATTGCAGCCTTCCCGTCCGATCGTCTTCTGGTACGCGTGCGGCGGGGCGTCGCATCATTAACAAATGACATATTCTGTGTGTCGTTGCTTTTGCCACTTCCTCCGGCCTTGCACCGGGTAAGGTTTCGTTCGAAGCATCGCCCAAAAGAGCTTGGGCGGGGTGACAATGGCAGGCCAGAAAACCGACGAGCGCGACGTCCTTCTCGGGCGCCGTATTGCCGAGCAGCGCAAACGCTCGAAGCTGACGCAGCGCGCCGTTGCCGACAGCTTCGGGATGTCGGCCGCCCAACTCCAGAAGTATGAGAAGGGGGTCAACAGGATCAGCGCCATCCACCTCGCGATCCTCAGCCGGCTCACGAATACCCCGGTCTCCGACTTCCTCGACGGCATCCCCCATCCCGATCCGGAAACGGAGCGCGGCTTCTCGGACAGCGGACAGCAGCCTTACGCCGCCGAGCCCTGGTCCGAGCTTGCCCGTGCCTTCGCCCGCCAGTTCGTCGAGACGTTCAGCGAGGACCAGCGCCGCGAACTCTCCGCTGCGGTCGAGACCCTGAGCCGCGAACTCAAGAGCTGACACTCACTAGCCTCGGCTCCGTCCACGCGGTTCCGGACGTCCTTGCCGGCGCGGGCTTCCTGTTCGGACGAACCGTGCCACATCGTTCGATAAAACGGACGATTTCGCCATTCCGGCTTGACCGTCCGTATCGCCGATGCGACAAGCCGCGCCTCTGGAGACCGGGTCAAGCGCCGTTGCACGACGAGGCGCGCCCGACAATCGGGGGTGCACGATGCCTCGTTCCGACTATCTCTTCACCAGCGAATCCGTCTCCGAAGGCCACCCCGACAAGGTGAGCGACCGGATCTCGGACACCGTGGTCGACGCCTACATCGCCGCGATGCCGGAGGCGCGCCTGGGCGTCGAGACGCTGACGACGACCAACCGCGTCGTGATCGCGGGCGAGGTGCGCGGCCCCGATTCCGTGACCTTCAAGGACCTCGAGGAGCTGACCCGCGAGGCGGTGCGCGACATCGGCTACGAGCAGTCGGGCTTCCATTGGAAGAACAACGAGGTCGCCATCCACCTGCACGCCCAGTCGGCCGACATCGCCCAGGGCGTGGACGCCGCCGGCAACAAGGACGAGGGCGCGGGCGACCAGGGCATCATGTTCGGCTACGCCGCCGACGAGACCCCGGCGCTGATGCCGGCCCCGATCTTCTACGCCCACAAGATCCTCAAGGATCTCGCCGACGCCCGCAAGGCCAAGCAGGGCGACGCGGCCAAGCTCGGTCCCGACGCCAAGAGCCAGGTCACCGTGCGCTACGCCGACGGCCGCCCGGTCGAGGTGACGCAGATCGTGCTCTCGACCCAGCACCTCGACGAGTCCCTCGACTCGGCCGACGTGCGCGCCATCGTCGAGCCCTACATCCTCAAGGCCCTGCCGGAGGGCTGGGTCAACGAGAGCACCGTCTGGCACGTCAACCCGACCGGCAAGTTCGTGATCGGCGGTCCCGACGGCGACGCCGGCCTCACCGGCCGCAAGATCATCGTCGACACCTACGGCGGCGCGGCGCCCCACGGCGGCGGAGCCTTCTCCGGCAAGGATCCGACCAAGGTCGACCGCTCGGCGGCCTACGCCGCCCGCTACCTCGC
>NZ_BPRD01000231.1 GCF_022179745.1 Methylorubrum podarium | reverse complement strand
CTCGCCGAGATCGAGGAGGCGATCGAGGGGCCGAGCGGGGAGCTGCACGCGCTCTGCCTCGCCTTCGCCGCCGAGGCGGTGGAGGACGAGCGCATCCTCGCCTCGCTCGCCATCCCCGAACCGGCCTGGGACGCGGTGCGGGCGAGTTGGCGCCGGGGCGACCCGAGCCTCTACGGGCGCCTCGACTTCTCCTACGGCGGGACGGGACCGGCCAAGCTCCTCGAATACAACGCCGACACGCCGACCGCCCTCTACGAGACCGCCGTGTTCCAGTGGCTCTGGCTCGAACAGGGGCTGGAGGACGGGCGCCTGGCCCCGGGCAGCGACCAGTTCAACGCGGTCCACGAGCGGCTGATCGCGCGACTTTCCGAGATCGCGCCGCCGGGCCTGTTCGCCTTCGCCGCCGATGCGAGCGGGCCGGAGGACCTCGGCACCGCCGGCTACCTGCAGGATTGCGCGGTGCAGGCCGGCTGCGAGACGATCCTGCTCGACCTCGCCCAGATCGGCCTGCGCGCGGACGGGGCCTTCTGCGGGCCGGACGAGCGGCCCTTCGCCGCCCTGTTCAAGCTCTACCCCTGGGAATGGGCGTTCCGGGACGCGTTCGGCCCGGCGGTCGCGGCCTCGCCGACGCGCTTCCTCGAACCGCCCTGGAAGATGGTCCTCTCGAACAAGGGCCTGCTCGCCCATCTCTGGGCGCGCGAGCCCGGCCACCCGAACCTGCTGCCGGCCTATTTCGAGGGCGACCCCGCCTGCGCCGGCCTGGGCGCCTGCGTGCGCAAGCCGCTGCTCTCGCGCGAGGGCGCCAACGTCGAGATCTTTTCGGGCGAGGGGGTGCGCCTCGCCGGGGAGGCGGGGCCCTACGGCGCCGAGGGGTTCATCCGGCAGGGCTTGGCAGACTTGCCGGATTTCGACGGCCGCCGGCCGCTCGTGGGCTCCTGGATCATCGGGGATGCGCCGTCCGGCCTCTGCATCCGCGAGTCGGACGGGCCGATCACCGGCGACGGCGCCCTGTTCGTGCCACACCTGATCGAGCCGGCCTGAGCGCGCACGAAAAAGGGGCCGGACAGGATCCGGCCCCTCCCGTCGCGGGATGCGTCCGGCTCAGCGGCCGGCGGCGCTGTTGCCGCCCCCGGCGCTGCCCGCGCCGCCGCCCATGGTGCCGCCGGTGGTCGAGCCCTTCGCGGCTCCGGGCGCCATGGTGCCCGTCGAGCCGGTGGTCGCCCCGGCGCCGCCGCCCGTCGTGGGCCGCATGCTGTCGCCGGTGTTGTTCCGCATGGGGCTGGCGCCGTCGGTGGTGCCGCCGGTCCCGCCCTTGCCGGTGCTCGACTGGGCGAGCGCCGCCCCGGAGACGGCGAGCGTCAGCGCGGCGGCCAGAGCGATGGTTTTGGTCGGCATGGTGCGTTCCTTCCCTGATTGCGAATCGTGGAAGACGAACCCGCCGCCCCCAGCATGGTTCAGCGCCAATTCGTCGCCCCGGCCGCGCCGGGCCGGATCGGTGCGGCCGCGACGCTGCGTCCGCCCTGCCGAAACGCCGCCGAACCCTATATGCAGCGATGCCGTGACCGAGATCCTGTTCTACCACCTTCAGCGCCAGCCCCTCGAGAAGGTGCTGCCGAGCCTCGTCGAGAAGTCGCTCGAACGCGGCTGGCAGGCGGCCATCCAGGCGGTGAGCGAGGAGCGGCTCCAGGCGCTCGACGACGGCCTCTGGACCTACACGGACGAAAGCTTCCTGCCGCACGGCACGGACCGCGACACGGATGCCGCGACGCAGCCCGTGGTCCTGACCCTGCGGGAGACCAACCCCAACGCCGCCTCGATCCGCTTCCTCGTGGAGGGCGCCGAGCTGCCCGAGGATGCGGCGAGCTACCAGCGCATCTGCATCCTGTTCGACGGCACCGACACCGACGCGCTGCTCCACGCCCGCGAGCAGTGGCGCGGCGCCAAGGCCGCCGGCCACGCCGTCGCGTACTGGCAGCAGGACGAGAGCGGACGCTGGACCAAGAAGGCGTGAGACCCGCGCGCCGTCCGACGGCGCGGCGCGACCAACCGGCCGAGGATCCCGAGAGACCGATGACGCAAGCCTTGTCTCACCCATCCCGGACCGCAACGGCCCGGCTCTGCCTCGCCGGCGTCCTCTCCCTCGCGGTCGGGCTCGGACCGCTGCCGGTGCTCGCCCAGCACGGCCCTTCCCAGGGCGATGGACAGAGTCAGGCGCAGGGACGGGGACAGGCCCAGCCACGCAAGGCGCCGGAAGGACGCCGCCTGCCGCCGGACGCCACCACCGAGCACAGCGTCGGCCTGCCGAACGGGCGCACGCTCGCCTTCACCGCCACCGCCGGCAGCCTCGCCCTGGTCGACGAGGAGGGCAAGCTCCAGTCCGAGATCGCCTTCATCGCCTACTCCAAGGCGGGCAAGCCGGAGGAGGCCGCCGCCCGGCCGATCACCTTCGGGGTCAATGGCGGGCCGGGCGCGGCCTCGGCCTATCTCAATATCGGCGCGATCGGCCCCTGGCGCCTGCCGACCGACGGCGCCTCGATCAGCCCGTCGCAGACGATCGCGCTCCAGCCGAACCCCGCGACCTGGCTCGACTTCACCGATCTCGTCTTCATCGATCCCGTCGGCACCGGCTACAGCCGGGCCGCGGACGGCGACGGCAAGAAGTACTGGAGCGTCGATGCCGACGCCTCGGTGCTGGCCGCGGCGATCGCCCGCTACCTGCGCCAGAACGACCGCCTCGCCTCGCCGAAATTCTTCGTCGGCGAGAGCTACGGCGGCTTCCGCGGGCCGCTGATCGCGCAGAAGCTGCAGCAGGATGTGGGCGTCGGCCTCTCGGGCCTCGTGCTCCTCTCCCCCGTGCTCGACTTCGCGTGGCTGCAGCCCTCGCGCACCACGCCGTGGGGGTTCGTGACCAAGCTGCCCTCGTTCGCCGCCGCCGCCCTGGAACGGGCGGGCACGCCGCCGAGCCGCGAACTCATGAAGGAGGCCGAGGCCTACGCCGCCGGCCCCTATCTGACCGACCTCCTGAAGGGCCCGTCCGACCGGGAGGCCGTGGCGCGGCTCTCGGAGAGGGTCGCGGCGCTGACCGGCCTCGACCCGGAGACCGTGCGGCGTCAGGCCGGGCGGCTCACCACCCACAGCTACCAGCGCGAGGTCGGCCGCGACGCCGGCCGGGTCGCCTCGGCCTACGACACCGGCGTGACCGGCTGGGACCCGGATCCGACTGCCCCGCAATCCGGCTTCGAGGACCCGGTGCTCGACGCGCTGCAGGCGCCGCTGACCACCGCCATGGTGCAGCTCTACCAGGGCCGCCTGAACTGGCGCGTCGAGAACATGCGCTACGAACTGCTCAACGGCGCGGTCAACCGCGGCTGGAACTGGGGCACGGGCCGCTCGGCGCCGGAGGCCATGGGCGCCCTCAAGGACGTGCTGGCGCTCGACGGCCGGGTGCGGGTGCTCGTCGTCCACGGCTTCACCGATCTCGTGACGCCCTACTTCACCTCGAAGCTGCTCCTCGACCAGATGCCGGTCTACGGCTCGGCCGACCGGCTCAAGCTCGCGGTTTATCCCGGCGGCCACATGTTCTACACGCGGCCGGACTCGCGCAACGCCTTCCACGACGACGCCGCCGACCTGTTCGCCCGAGCGCTGGAAACGCGCTCCGACGGCAGCGCGAAGGGCGGGAACGCATCGGGCGACACCGTGCCGGAGAAGAGACCGACGCCTTGAGACGTGTACTGGCCCTTCTGCCCGCCCTCTTGCTGGCGGGCTGCACCGGCGCGGAGCGCCGCGAACCGATCCAGCCGCCCCCTCCGCCGAGCGCGGTGCTGCCCACCGTCCCGGCGGCGCCGGCCGCTTCGCTCGGCCCGGTGCTCGACGGGAACGGCGCCTGCACCGGAGCGGCGCCGGCGACGGCCACCGCGATCGAGACCGGGATCGGCGAGTGCGATCTCGTGCGCCTGAAGGGCCGGCCGCCCACCGACGTGCTGGTCGGCGAGGGCCGGGCCGGCCGCGAGGTGCAGGTGCTCTACACCGAGCCCGGTGCCAAGGAGCTGTATTTCTTCGTGAACAACCGCCTCGATCGCATCGTTCGTTAACGCGCGGATCGATTGGGCTCGCGCTTGCTTCCATCCCGGCCGGTCAGGCCGGACAGGCGAGGCGCGCGATGGCACACGAATACCGGTTCGGCATCGAGGAGGAGCTGTTCCTGGCGAGCAGCCGCACTCGGGCCGCCCCGCGCGAGTCGGTCTCGGCCTTCCACAAGGCGGCGCGGAGCCGGCTGGACGGCGTCGAGCGCGAGATGCTGGAGAGCCAGACCGAGATCAGCTCCAAGCCCTCGGCGAGCTTCGCGGAGACCCACGAGGCGCTGGCCAAACTCCGCACCGGCCTGTGCGCCATCGGCCGCGAGCACGGCCTGAAGGTCTTCGCCGCCGGCACCCATCCGACCGCGATCTGGACCGATCAGCGCGAGACCGCCAAGGTCCGCTACCGCAAGATGATCGAGACGCTGCAGATGGTGGGGCGGCGCTCCATCGTCAGCGGCCTGCACGTCCATGTCGAGGTGCCCGATCCGGACCAGCGCATCGCCCTGATCAACCGGCTGATGCCGTTCCTGCCGGTGCTGCTGGCGCTGTCCACCTCCTCGCCCTTCTACGAGCGCCACCGCACCGGGCTGGCCGGCTACCGCCTGCGGGCCTATGCCGAGCTGCCGCGCACCGGTCTGCCCGAACTGTTCGACGGCCGGGACGATTTCGAGCGCTACGTGCGGGTGATGACGCGGGCCGGCGCGGTCGAGGATGCGACCTACTTCTGGTGGCATATCCGCCCGTCGGTCCGCTACCCGACCCTCGAATTGCGGGTCGCCGACAGCTGCACCCGGCTCAAGGACACGCTGGCCGTCGCCGCGCTCTACCGCTGCCTCGTGCGGCTCTGCGTGCGCCGGCCCGAGCTGAACGAGACGCCGACGGGCGCCTCGCGCGGCTTCGTGATGGAGAACCTGTGGCGGGCGCAGCGCGACGGGATCCACGCCGCCCTGATCGACGAAGCGACGGAGGAGGCGGTGCCGGTGCGCCACCTCGTCGGCCGCCTGGTCGATCTCGTCGCGGAGGACGCCGCGGCTCTGGGCTGCGCCGCCCAGGTCGCCCACGCCCTCACCATCGCCGAGTGCGGCTCCAGCGCCGACGGCCAGATCCGCGCCTACGAGGCGTCGCTCGCCGCTGGCGGCAGCGAGCGCAAGGCGCTCTCCTGCGTCATCGACTGGCTCGCCCGCGAGACGGCGAACTGCGACGCGTGACGGGGCGCCGCCGGCCCGCCCAGGAACATCGGCCGCCCGCTCCGGTTGCTCCGACAGGTACGATTCCGCCTTGAGGAGACTTCCATGAGAACGCCAATCACCGCCGCCGCCTGCCTGCTCCTGCTGGGCGCGGCGGGGATGCCGGCCCATGCCCAGTCGGTCGGCGAGAAGACCGGCGTGAATTCGCTGATCGGCGTCGCCCCCTCGTCCCAGGACTTCGTCACGCAGGCCGTGATCAGCGACATGTTCGAGGATCAGTCGAGCAAGCTCGCCCTGGAGAAATCGGACGAGAAGACCAAGGCCTTCGCCAAGAAGATGATCGAGGACCACAAGAAGACCTCGGACGAGCTGAAATCCGTGGTCCAGACCGGCGACATGAAGCTCACCCTGCCGACCGCCCTGGATTCGAGCCATCAGAGCAAGCTCGACAAGCTCAAGAGCCTGAGCGGCGAGGACTTCACCAAGCAGTATCACGACGATCAGGTGACGGCGCACAAGAACGCCACCGACCTCTACAAGCGCTACGCCGACGGCGGCGACAACGCGGCGCTCAAGGCCTTCGCCATCAAGACCAAGCCGCATCTCGACGAGCACCTGAAGATGGCTCAGGACCTCGACAGCAAGAAGTGATTTTTGCGTCTTTTGGGGCGGCGTTCCTCGGTGAGCGCCGCCCGTTCCACGATCAGTCCTCTGGGAGATTGTTCGACCTGCCTATTCTGGCAGCCTGAAGGCTCCTCATGCTGAGGTGCTGCGGTAGCAGCCTCGAAGCACGCCGCGACGCTTCTCCCGCGGGCCTGTGCCATGGGATCGACCGTTCCGGCGTGCTTCGAGGCCGAGCTGGCGCTCGGCGCCTCAGCATGAGGAGCGATGGCGCGACCTCAAACCTCCCTTAGGCAAGCACCGAGGCAAGGCCGGCGTTTTTCCCTCACCCAACCTTTGCCGAGAACGCCGCCGCCTTCGCGCGGATCACCTCGGCGGCCCGGTCGATGCCGGCGCGGTCCACGTCGAGATTGGCGGTCGCGCGGATCTGGTGCGTTCCGATCGCCCGGACGCGGACATCCTCCTCCAGGCAGGCGGCGGCGAAGGTCGAGGCGGTGATGCGCAGGCCCTCCACCGTGAAGCACAGGATGTTCGACTGCCCGGCGGTCGGGTCGAAGGCGAGGCCCGGCACGTCGGCGATCGACCGATGCAGGCGGCCCGCATTGGCGTTGTCCTCGGCGAGCTGCGTCATGTGGTGGTCGAGGGCGTAGAGCCCCGCCGCCGCCAGCACGCCCGACTGGCGCATGGCGCCGCCGAGCCGGTACTTCCACTGCCACGCCTGCTCGACGAAATCCCGCGTTCCGGCGAGGACCGCCCCGACCGGGCAGCCGAGGCCCTTGCTGAGATCGATCCAGGCGCTGTCGAAGCCGGCCGCGTATTCCGCCGCCGAGAGGCCGGTGGCGACCACCGCGTTGAGCAGGCGCGCCCCGTCGATATGCGCCTTCAGGCCGCGGGCCTGGGCATAGTCCCGGATCAGGCGCATCTCGCCGATGTCCCAGACCGTTCCGCCGGAAAAGCTCGTCGTCTGCTCGATCGAGACCAGCCGCGAGCGCGGCGCCGTGCGCTGCGGAACCCGGATCGCCGCCTCGACCTGGGCGAGGGTGAACAGCCCCACCCGGGTCGGGAGCGCCTTCACCGAGACGCCGCCGATCGCCGCCGCGCCCGCGGCCTCCGTGTTGTAGATATGGGACTGGTCATCGACGATGATCTCGTCGCCCGCCCGGCAATGAACCAGGATCGAGGCGAGGTTGCACATCGTGCCCGACGGCATGAACACGGCCGCCTCCTGGCCCATCATCGCGGCCACGCGCTCGCACAGGGCGTTGGTGGTCGGATCGGAGTTCGACTGCTCGTCGCCGACCTCGGCCCGCGCCATCGCCTCGCGCATGCCCGGCGTCGGACGCGTCTGGGTGTCGCTGAACAGGTCGATCATGGCGCGTCCATTCTTTGCTCGGTCTCGGCCCGCCGGCCCGTGGCAGCCCTCGCAGCCTAGCCCCCTGAATGCATGAAAAATTCAATCGGCCGCAAGCCGGCCGGGTCCCCGATCGACGATCGTCTCCGGAGGCGCAGCACTTTCCACGGAACTCACGAAGCTGGGAACGGCTACGTATCTCGACAGGCGGTAGCAGCAAGTCTAGGAATTGAGATGCGAAAAATCGCATGTAAAATTCTTTGAGAGCTCGATGAATAGAATTGAGCCCAGTATCGGGATCAGCCGCCGCTACCTTCACGATGAGGTGGCGGACCGGATGCGCGAATTGATCAACGAGGGCGAGCTGGAACCGCGGGCGCGCGTCAACGAGAGCGAGCTGACCGAACGGTTCGGGATCTCCCGCACGCCCCTGCGCGAGGCGATCAAGATCCTCGCGACGGAAGGGCTGTTGGAGCTGCTGCCCAACCGCGGCGCCCGCGTCGCGAGCATCTCGCGCACCGAACTCGAGGAGATGATCGAGGTCGTCGCCGGGCTGGAGGCGACCGCCTGCGAGCTCGCCTGCCGCTCGATCTCCGAGGACGAGCTGGGCACGATCGAGGCGATGCACCGGGAGATGGTGGCGGCGTGGCAGGCCCGCGACGAGGCGAACTACTTCCGCCTCAACCGCGAGATCCACGAGGCCATCATGCTGGCGAGCCGCAATGCCAAGTTGCGCAGCCTCTATCTCGGCCTCACCGGCCGGATCCAGCGCTCCCGCTACAGCGCCCACCAGACCGAGGCGCAGTGGGCGCAGGCGGTGGAGGAGCACGAGCAGATGGTCGTGCTGCTGCGCGCCCGCGACGGCGACGGCCTCGCCGCGCTGATGCGCCGGCACATCCGCTCGAAGAAGCCGGTCATCGCGGCGATGTACGGCGAGGAGGAAGACGGAGGAGCCCGCCTCACCGCCCCTTGAAGTTCGGCGGGCGCTTTCCGAGGAAGGCTTCCATCCCCTCGCGAAAATCCTCGCTCATGTAGGTCATCAGGATCAGGTCGTCGCCGGGCCGCTCGCCCTCGGTGGCCTCCGTAGTGCCCTCCTCGGCGATGCGGCGCAGGCCCTCCTTGGTCGCCCGGAGGGTGAGCGGCGCGTGGCTCGCGAGCAGGGTGGCGAGCGCCTCGGCGCGGGC